>CAZYEO010000069.1:0-12610 GCA_964646495.1 uncultured Muribaculaceae bacterium | reverse complement strand
AAAAACAGCTATTCTTAAGGATCTTCAATTTAACCCAGTGAGCGACAGTGTAATTCACATGGATTTAATGGAAGTTTTCGCAACAAAACCAGTAGTAGTAGAAGTTCCTGTAAAACTTGAAGGCCACGCAATTGGTGTGAAAGCCGGTGGTAAGCTTTCATTGAATATGAAGAAAATCAAGGTAAAAGCAATCTATACAGCTATCCCTGAACGCGTTGTTATCAACGTTGATAGTCTTGATCTTGGTAAAACTCTTCAAATCGGTGATCTTCATTTTGAAGGACTTGAATTAGTAAATGCTAAGAATGCGGTTGTTTGTGCAGTTCAATTAACTCGTGCTGCTCGTGGAGCTCAGGCAAAAGGATAATAGACAATCTCTAATTATATGAAGTACCTCATTGTCGGTTTGGGGAATATTGGTAATGAATACCATAATACCCGCCACAACATAGGATTTAGAATATTGGATGCCTTAGCCGAGGCATCCAATATTACTTTTAGCACCCAGCGATATGGTGATGTTGCAAATATGCGACTTAAAAACCAGTCATTGGTATTGCTAAAGCCATCCACATATATGAATCTCAGTGGTGATGCCGTGAGATATTGGATGACTAAAGATAATATCCCAATTGAAAATATTCTTGTAGTAGTAGATGATCTTGCCCTACCCTTTGGCTCAATACGTATGAAAGGGAAAGGGAGTGATGCCGGACATAATGGATTGAAGAATATAACATCGGTTCTAAAGTCGGATGCATTTCCGCGTATTCGTTTTGGACTCGGGAATGATTATCCACAGGGGAGACAAGTAGAATATGTATTGGGTAGATTTACTCCTGAACAAGAAAAATTGATGCCTGAACGCCTTGAAAAAGCCATAGATGCCATAAAAGCATTTTGTTTATCAGGTCTATCATTTGCCATGACAAATTATAATAATAAATAACTGCAATACAATGGCATCCAATGAAGTAAGAATAGATAAATGGATGTGGGCTACACGAATATTCAAAACGCGAACTATCGCTACTGAAGCCTGCAAAAAAGGGCGCGTAAGTATAGGAAATGTTACTGTGAAGCCATCGAGAATGATTAAATTGGGGGAAATAATTAATGTGCGAAAACCTCCGGTTACATATTCATTTGAAGTTGTTGGGTTAATACAGAATCGCGTTGGAGCTAAATTAGTGCCCAATTATCTAAAAAATATTACATCGGCAGCTCAGTTGGAGCTACTGGATATGGTGAAAATAAACGGATTTATTGATCGACAAAAAGGATTGGGGCGACCTACTAAAAAGGAAGGACGAGCAATGTCTCAATTTACGGAATCAATGATTGATGATGATTTTGACTTCGATTTCGATTTTGACGATAACGATTAATTCGTTAATTTATTTCAAAACTAAAGTGTCCTTGAGGGATTAACGTAAGTTTTTGCTATCTTTGTATAATTGATATTCTATTGTAAATGAGCACAAACAAGCAAATAGTATCGGTTTTCGTGATATTAATTATCATGCTCACCTCTATTCTCCAATATCATCATCATGATATTTTGGGAAATGTATGCTTATATGCTGCTCAGTCGTCAAATCATTGTTGTGATATTGATATTAATACGCAGAATAACGATAATCATCCTTTAACAGCCTCACACGGATGTTCAGGATCCAATCATTCCCATAATTCTGACGACAGCAATTGTGGAATGAAATTAAGTAATACAAATACTGTAAAACAGCATTCCATTTCGGGATTTCAATTCTGTTTTATACTTCTTAATACACTAAGAATAACAATCATACCTACCGTTTCAAAAGCTGATAATTCAGCGATATTGTATTCTTACGGTAGAGTTATCTTGCCATCACTCCACAGTCACACTGTTGGACTGCGGGCGCCTCCTGCTTTATAAGTAATAATTACATCAATACATTTTAAGATATGCTATCCTGTGTATATACCGGATGTGTGTCTTCAATTCTAATTACATAATAATTAATTACTTATGAAACTCAAATTATTCAATATATCGTTATTGACTCTTATTTTATTTATAATATCGGCTTGTGGTAATTCACAACCCAACAGAAGTTCATGTAGCGCAACAGATCATTCCGGGCATAATCATGGAGAAAGCGAAACACATGAAGAAAAAGCAGAAAAGCAGGGAGAATCGGGAAGCGAAGAGATTATATTCACACCAGAAAAAACCAAAGAATTTGGTGTTGAAACTACTAAAATTAATGCAACAATATTTAGAGATGTAACTAAAGTATCAGGAGAAATTTCTGCTGCACAAACTGATCAAGCAATTGTAGCCGCACCGGCATCCGGTATTATTAATTTGTCGAAATCAATCACAAATGGTGCTCCTATTTCTAAAGGTGCTGTAGTAGCATCTATTTCCGCTAAAAACATTACAGGCGGAGATTTAAATGAAGCGGCTCGAATATCATATGAAGCGGCGAAACGCGAGTATGAACGCGTTATTCCGCTTTATAAAGATAGAATTATTACCGAGCGCGAATATAATTCCATAAAAGAAAATTATGAAAAGGCTAAAATAGCCTATCGTCCGTCCAGAGGAAGTGGAAATGTTGCTATAGCCCCTATTTCCGGTTCTATATCACAATTATTGGTGAAAGATGGGGAGTATGTGGAAATTGGTGCACCAATTGCTTATATAGCTAAAAATGCGAGATTAACTCTAAGAGCTGACCTCCCTGAGAATCAATATTCTAAACTTAGTGGAATTACTACAGCAAATTTTAGAACTTCATATAATGATGAGATATTATCATTATCAGAACTAAATGGTAAAAGAATATCTACAGGAGCCATGGCAAATGCCACTCCTGGATATATACCTGTATATTTTGAATTTGACAGCAAAGGTAAAATACTGTCGGGTGCATACGTTGAAATATTCCTTATCGGGATAGAACGAGAAAATGTCATTACCGTACCTATTGAATCTATTACCGAGGAGCAAGGAGAATATTTTGTATATGTAAAAATTGATGCAGAAGGCTATAATAAAAGATTGGTTAAATTAGGAGCATCAGATGGGAAAAATATTGAAATTCTCTCAGGTGTAAACGATGGAGATGAAGTCGTGACTAAAAATGTCATGATGATAAAGTTAGCTGCAAGTTCCGGAGCAGTACCAGAAGGTCATTCACATAACCATTAATACAAGAATATTATGCTGAATAAAATAATTCAATTTTCATTGAATAACAGGATACTTGTATTATTAATTACAGGCATCTTATTATTGGGGGGAACATATTTTACAATAAATTCTGAAATAGATGTGTTTCCCGATCTTAATGCACCTACAGTAGTTGTTATGACTGAAGCTCCGGGATATGCAACTGAAGAAATCGAAAAACTTGTAACATTCCCTATCGAAACAGCTGTAAACGGTGCGACCGATGTGCGTCGTGTACGTTCATCATCAGCTACAGGATTTTCTGTGGTTCAAGTTGAATTTGATTGGGGTACTGACATATATCAGGCTCGTCAAATTGTTTCAGAAAAATTATCCACTGTTGCAAGCCAACTTCCAAATGGTGCAGATACTCCAGTACTCGGTCCACAATCGTCAATACTTGGTGAAATGTTAATTATTGGTTTGACATCGGATAGCACTTCCATGAGAGATCTACGATCACTTGCAGATCGCACTATACGTCCTCGATTATTGGCATTGGGGGGCGTTTCACAGGTTGCAGTAATTGGTGGGGATATAAAAGAATATCAAATTCTTCTTGATCCTGCCAAAATGAAACATTTTAATGTGTCGATTAAAGAAATTACAGATGCAACGCAAAATATCAACAACAATGCCGGAGGTGGAGTATTATATGAATATGGCAATGAATATATTATTAAAGGTAATATAAACACTACGAATCTGGCTGATATTGGTGCAGCTGTAATTCGCTCAGATGAAAAAGGTATTGTATTGGTGCGAGATGTTGCTAATGTAGAATTAGGATCAAAATCGCCTCGGCTTGGAGTTGCTTCTGAAAAAGCGAAGCCAGCTGTATTGCTTACTGTTACAAAACAACCCAATACTGACACCAATGAATTAACGGATAAAATACTTGGGAGTCTTAAGGTAATGAGTAAAACCATGCCAAAGGATGTGCATGTATCAACTGATATTTTCAAACAATCTGATTTTATTAATAGTTCTATCTCGAATATTCAACGGGCACTATTTGAAGGAGCAATATTTGTAGTCATTATTCTATTTTTCTTCTTGATGAATATCCGCACTACACTTATATCTCTTGTCGCTCTCCCCCTTTCCATTATTGTATCTATCCTTACATTGCATCTGCTTGGCTACACTATCAACACTATGAGCCTTGGAGGTATAGCAATAGCCATAGGGTCGCTTGTGGATGACGCTATTGTGGATGTAGAAAATGTGTACAAACGACTTCGACAAAACAAACTACTACCGACCGACGAACAAGAATCGACATTAAAAGTGGTGTTTAATGCATCAAAAGAGGTGCGAATGCCAATTTTTAATTCTTCGTTAATAATAATAGCAAGCTTCCTCCCTTTATTTTTTCTCACTGGAATTGAAGGACGACTTCTTATTCCGCTTGGAATATCATTTATTGTTGCACTCATAGCATCCACCATTGTGGCATTGACAGTTACTCCGGTATTATGTAGCTATCTGCTCAATGATAAAAAAGTGAATGAAACAAAGGAACCGTGGGCTGCACGAAATATTAAGAGAATATATAATCATGGACTAAAGTGGAGTTTTAATCATAAGACTCTTGTATTAAGTGTAACCGGGGGACTTTTTGTCGGTGCATTAATTATATTTTTCAGTCTTGGACGCAGCTTCCTCCCTCCATTTAATGAAGGTTCGTTTACAATTAATGTGAGTACTTTTCCGGGAGTATCGCTTGACGAATCTAATAAAATAGGCACTGAAGCGGAAAAAATAATTATGTCAATTCCGGAGATTAAGACCGTTGCCCGAAAAACAGGGCGTGCAGAGCTTGATGAACATGCCCTTGGTGTAAATGTATCGGAAATTGAAGCACCTTATGAAATTATTGATCGCCCTCGCTCTGAAATATTAAAGGAATTGCGTGAAAAATTATCGGCTATTCCCGGTACTAACATTGAAATAGGACAACCTATTTCGCATCGTATAGATGCTATGCTTTCGGGGTCAAAATCGCAAATAGCAATAAAGTTGTTTGGCGATGACCTCAATCAATTATACCGTATTGGAAGCGAAATAAAGAAAACAGTTCAATCTACTCAAGGTGTAGTTGATGCCAATGTAGAACAATTAGTGGCGCGCCCACAGCTACATATTACACCGCGCAGGGGAATGCTTGCGAAGTATGGAATTACTATTGGTGATTTTTCACAATTTATCAATACAGCACTCTCAGGCGAAAGCGTATCACAAGTATATGAAAACGGATTGCCATATGATTTGACTGTGAAATTATCTGATAATGATAGAAATTCTATAGATAAAATACGCAATCTTATGATCGATAGCAATGTCGGTAAAATACCATTGGCAAATGTTGCTAATATAAAATCGACTGATGGACCGAATACTATAAATCGCGAAAATGTGAGCAGAAGAATATTGATCTCAGCAAATGTTGCTGATAGAGATCTTCGTGGCACAGTAAACGAAATACAGGATAATATTGAAAAAAGCATTTCTTTGCCCGAAGGTTACTATATTACTTACGAAGGACAATTTGAAAGTGAAGCAAAAGCATCTTCTACTCTTGCTTTAACATCCACTTTAGCATTGATCGTTGTATTCCTTCTTCTTTATCATGAATTTAGAAATACATCACAATCTTTAATAATCCTACTCAATCTTCCATTGGCAATGATTGGAGGTGTATTTATTATTTGGGTTACATCTGATGAAATAAATATACCGGCAATAATAGGTTTTATATCTCTTTTGGGCATTACTACTCGAAATGGAATGCTTTTAATGACTCGATATAATCATCTTAAAGAGGATGGAATGGGATTAATGGAAAGAATATATACAGGATCTCTCGATAGATTGAATCCAATTCTTATGACTGCTCTCACGTCGGCATTAGCTCTAATCCCACTGGCTGTAAATGGATCGGCTCCGGGCAATGAGATTCAAAGTCCATTGGCTATTGTGATATTGGGTGGCTTATTTTCTGCTACATTCTTGAATATCTTTGTAGTGCCTATCTTCTATTATATTACTAACCGAAAAGAAATTTTAAAATGAAACTCAAATATATTTTAGCCATCTTTATTGTGCTGGTTGTATCATCCAATTTATTTGCTGACAACATTTCAGATATTATTGATAATGTGAAACAAAATAATATTGAGATTAAGAGAATAAATAGTAAAATGACAAGCGACATTTCATCTATTAAATCCACAAATAATCTGAATAATCCACAGGTTGAAATGGAATATCTCTTTGGCGAAAAAAAGGTTGGAGGAGATAAATGGCAAATAGGTATTTCACAAGAATTTGATTGGCCCGGGTTATATGGCTCACGTAGCAAGTCGAATAATATACGTATTGAGGCTTTGCAATATCTCAAGGATGCAACGGTATTGGAAATAGTAATGAAAGCAAGATTAATATGCAATGATATTATAAATATTAATCGTAAGATTGCCTTGCAAAAAATCATGCTAAACAATGTTACACATCTATATGATGAATACAAAAAGGGATATGATCATGGTGAAATAACCATCCTTGATATTAATAAACTAAGACTTGAAAGATTGGGTGCTAATAATGCTCTTTCCACCTTGTTGACTGAAAAAGCCAATGCCATAAATGAACTGAAAATTATTAATGGTAACATAGAAATTCCCGGAGCATATCTTGATAAATTAGAGAATTATCAAGATACGGAATTAAAACCAATGGATTATTATTTGAAAAATTTGGAATCAAATGATCCCGAAGCCAAATATCTTAATCTATCGAGTGAAGCCAATAAAAATGATATAAAATCGGCTAAACTCGGTTGGGCTCCTTCTATAGCAATTGGCTATAAATTTTCTCAAGAATTAGGCGAAAAATTTAATGGATTCACAGTCGGATTATCCTTACCAATATTTTCTAATAGGAATAAAACCAACGCTGCACAAGCTCAGTATGCAGCGGATTTATTGGGTGAAGAAAATATTATTATGACAAAAGAGCTTACTGCAAGAGGTGAATATAATAAAATGCAATCCCTCAGCACACAAATCACAGATTATAAATCCATATTAAACGACAATAATAATATGGAGATGCTTAACAAGGCTCTTAAAGGTGGACAAATAACGCTAATTACCTACCTGCTCGAAATGAAATATTTCATTGAAGCCACTACTACGTTAAACGATATGGAATATCAATATAATGTACTATATATACAACTCGATAAATATAGTAATTTATAGCATCTATATGGATTTGAAATGAATGTGGGCTGTTTCCCAATTGGTGAAGCAGCCCACATTACATTTATATATATTTTTGTCTATTTAATCTCTACGATTTTAGTGGTTGTCTTACTTGCCGAAAATATTTCTATTGTAGTTTCTATTGTAGGTGCTTCGGAAAGTTTATCGACAGGTTTTAAATATAATGCAATAGGAGCCTCTGAAAATAATTTTAATATTGATTTATCAAATGAAATATTATTTTCCGATGTTCCTGATCTTATTATCACATTATTACCTTCACATTTCATGTCAAATTCAACACCATAATTTGAATATTTATATCCTTCTGCATCTTTTTCCACGCTATACCCGATTCCATTTGATATTTCAGCAATGCACGTTGCGACTAATTGGGGATTTGAAGAAGCGATTGTGATACAAAATTTATTTTCACTTTGCGAGTACCCAAATGAAATTGTTCCATTGATTGATTCTACAGCTTCTTGCAATTTAGGACTCATCATTTGAGTCATTGAATACGCATTATTAGATGCTAATAATGCGGACAATTCTTTACCATTTATAGATGCTGCTCCTATGAAATCCATTTTGTTTTTATATAGTTTGAGAAAATCAGGAGAGGGTTTCTCAGTAATTTTAGCAAAAATTTTAGGGATGCTTGCATTCTCAACGTAATTTATATCAGATGTTAATATCATCTCTTTATCATTTATATCCATTTTTAGAGTTATATCTTTAATCTCCGATAAAAATAAATTCGCGTATTGAATCGAAGAGTAATATGGTGTAGAACTGAGTTTATTGATACATCTCTTTAGTCCGGAACCATCTGCGTAGACTACGATATCCTCATCCGATTCTAAAGCTTTAAATGCAGTGGGACATTCTTTTTCAAATTTAGTTGGTGTTTTTAAATAATCAGCGAGTATTGATACTTTATTATTATCCGCTATGGAATCAGAAAAATTACCGATAAATAGCATTTTATCATTTAAGGCAACAATATTTTTCCCTTCTATCGAATATTCATAGTTATCAGATTTTGTTAAGGTGATTTTCATATCAGTGCTTATTTTCTCTCGGATACTATCAATATTTGAAACATTAAACAATATTCCCAAATCAAAGTTTTTGGAACATACAAAACCATATCCGGCAGATTCTAAATCTAATCCTGAATTTTTTAAATCTTCAAGTTTTACTTTAGATTGATTCTCTATCCCCCTTTTAATCTCCGCACTATATGTTGAATCGGCAACAGAAGAAATCAGGCTATTGATACTGAATTTTGCTACAATACCGGAATCTTCAGGTATATATGACATGAGTTTGTTATCATCGGAGGTGCATGATACATTTAAAAGCAATAAAAAGGTTAAGAGTGACAGATAAATTTTATTCATAAATATAAATATTTGATTATTCCACCAAATATATATAAAAAAATAATGGCAGCAATAATATGTTACCATTATTTCTATCAATTATCATCAATTTTTAGATATAAGTATGAAATGCTGACTTCAATTTACTCTTCGTAATTGAGGATATTATACCTGTATATCAAATATATAAGCTATGATGCTCTTTCTTTTTCCATGAATTTTGTATATTTAATAGAATCCCTATTTATATAATCTTTTATAATTGCATACAGCATTTCTTGAAATGGCGAAAGACTGCTATCGCGTTCAATTTTATAAATCTCGTCGCATACAAAAGCATTAAAAATAGCTTTTCTTTCGCCTTCGGGTAAAGATTGGATTGTACACAAAACTCTTTCTGAAATTACGATGGCATTTTGATTCATAACATTTTAATTTAGGTAATAATTATTTTTTACAACAAAGCTACAATCCATATGGGCAATAATGTTACACACCTAAATCAATATGTTTTAAATCATTTATTCTTTTTATATTGAGGTAATAAAGGAACAGGATATTCGGAAAAAAGAACTTTCACAGCTTGAGCTATTTGTGTCAGATTTCTTAATTGTGCCTGTCCTGGTTGAATTATAGTCGAAACCGAAGAAGAATACAATGGTAATTTCTCTTGAATATTAACCATTTCCATTGTTAGTACACCCTCTTTATATATGCCTGTTATTACTTTAGCATTGGCATAATAGCTTTGCCAATATAGGCTTCGTGGATACATATAATAAGGATAATAACCATTATATAGACCATATCCGGGAGGTATTACAGGTTCGGTTTGTATTTCCCTATGTACGGTTAGAGCTATGTTTACTAATAATGGAGAATTTGGGTCTTCAGTATATCCTCGTTCTACCATTTGCTCACGAATTGCCGCAGCAATATTATAATACCCTATCATTCCCATCAGAGGTGGTACTTTTCCCTCTTGAGGTGTGACAATGCGAAATGTTTTATAAGCCCCCAGATCGGCATTGTTATAGACACTACTGTTAATTAATGAGAATGGACTACATCCTGTAAGTAACACCCCCAACAGAATTAGAAAAATAGTTTTTTTCATACTTCAATAATGATTAAATGAGTATAAATTAAACAGATTTCCGTGGTTAATGTTTAATATGTTTCATTATAATTAGGAATTTTATTGAATGAAAAAATGTCCAAATAATCAGTGAAGGATTGTATAATTTCAAATAATAACATATCTTTGGAATATTAACCCAAATCTGACTTAAATGACATATATATCTGATCTGCTTAAGTCACTTTTAGAACATAATAGAAGTGCCGAGCTTGCTGAAAACGAATTTAGAAAATTAATGGCGGAAGACGAGAACTTAAAAGAAAACTATAGTGAATGGTGTGAAACACTCGGATACGACATAAAAACCGGATTTATAGATTATATGGATGAATTAATCGAAATGAGAGCTGATATATGGGACTCTCTAAATGAATATGAAGATTCAGAATAATCATGTAAATGATGCTTATATTTGTATAGGTAATCATTATCTTTGTATCTGAATTAAATTTTATATTTATGCCTTTAAGTTGTAATTTACCTTCCGGATATGGTTTGGAATCCGATTCGATTTTGAATTGGAAAGAAGAAATTTCTATGCCCATAGGATTACGAAGATTTCCTGCTGAATGGGAAAAACAATCAGGAGTATTAATGGCCCTCCCTCATGCTGAAACTGATTGGCGTGATATTCTTGAAGAAGTGTGGGAATGCTATCGAAATATTGCAAAATCAATTATAATTGATGAAAAACTTATTATAGTGGCTCCTGATATAGAAAAAGCAAAAATAGTGTTTGCTGATATTGACCAACGCAATATAATCTATTATGCTATAGATACAAATGATACTTGGGCTCGTGACTTTGGCGGAATTACAGTATGGGATGATGAAGAACCATGTATACTCGATTTCAAGTTTAATGCATGGGGCTTAAAATTTGCTGCTAATTACGACAACCTTATCACATCAACCCTTCATATCTTGGGTGCATTTAATGCCAAATATTCAAATAATTTGGACTTTGTGCTCGAAGGTGGCTCTATCGAAACAGATGGGAAGGGGACTATTCTTACTACTTCAGAGTGTCTGCTTTCAAAAAACAGAAATGGAGCAATGCGAAAAGAGGAAATCGAAAGGAGGCTCATAGACTCACTTGGCGTTATGCGAGTGCTTTGGCTTGACAATGGGGCTATAAACGGAGATGATACTGATAGTCATATTGATACGTTGGCTCGATTTGCACCCGACAATACAATTGTATATGTGGGTTGCAATGATAAAAACGATGTGGATTATGAAGAATTAAATCGCATGGAGCATCAACTGACATCATTTTCTACAATTAAAGGTGAACCATACCGACTATTAAAATTGCCATCCCCTACCCCTATATTCGACAATGAGGGACATAGATTACCTGCTACATACGCAAATTTCCTAATTACGAATAATCAGGTTTTAGTCCCTACATATTCCCAAAAAGATAATGATAATATGGCTTGCTCTATTATACAAAGTGCATTCCCTAATCACAAAATAGTAGGAATTGATTGTAATGCTCTCATTAAGCAACATGGGTCACTTCATTGTGTAACGATGCAATTTCCTAAGACAGTAATAAAATGAAAGAAAATAAAATGAAGATAGGTTTCATACAACAAACCAATTCGTCAAATATTGATGATAACAGAAATGCCCTGATAAATAAAATAACTAATTTAGCATCTCAAGGAGCTCAATTAGTTGTGCTTCAGGAATTACATGATTCTTTATATTTTTGTCAAACTGAAGATACCGAAAAATTTGACTTGGCGACACCAATACCCGGAGATATCACCGATATTTACGCGAATACAGCTCGAAAGAATGGGATTGTTCTTGTTACTTCACTATTTGAGAAGCGTGCTGCAGGGTTATATCATAATACAGCAGTAGTATTTGATACTGATGGGTCTATTGCCGGAAAATATCGTAAAATGCACATTCCAGATGATCCGGCTTATTATGAGAAATTTTACTTTACGCCTGGTGATATAGGATTTGAACCCATTAAAACATCAATTGGCACTTTAGGAGTTCTTGTGTGTTGGGATCAATGGTATCCTGAAGCCGCTCGATTAATGGCTCTGAAAGGGGCAGATATTCTCATATACCCTACTGCTATCGGATGGGAAAGCTCTGATAATGAAGATGAGAAAGCAAGACAACAAAATGCGTGGGTTATATCTCAACGCGCACATGCTGTAGCTAATGGAATACCTGTAATATCAGTAAATCGTGTAGGACATGAAGATGATCCGTCAAAACAAACTAATGGAATACAATTTTGGGGCAATAGTTTTGTGGCAGGTCCTCAAGGAGAAATTCTATATACGTCACCATCCGATAGTGAAGATGAAGCGTTGGTAGATATTGATATGAAACGTTCTGAACAGGTACGCAGATGGTGGCCATTCCTTCGAGATAGAAGGATAGATGAATATAAAAATCTGATTAAACGTTACATCGATTAAAGGGATTCTATCAATCCTTAATAGCTACAAACAAATAGAATAGCGGGAGTGTTATAATATCGGATAGATATTGAAACTATAAATTATATTGTTATGGAACCTCAAGATGAACATTTATTTTATATTATTCTGGT
>CAZYEO010000068.1:0-12831 GCA_964646495.1 uncultured Muribaculaceae bacterium | reverse complement strand
TATATGAAATTGCTGTCTAAACTACTGTTCGAGGGTGTATATTTACTATTATGCTTTTTACGATTGTTTATTTATTTGCTAAATGATGCGATGTATAATTATAAGCTAATAAGGGGGAGTAATGTAAGATTGAGATATCTTGAATAGTAAATATTGGTATTAGCTTATTTTTACCTCTAATATTTAATCAAAATTTTATGAATTGATTCTCTGTATTCAGTGGGAGTTTTTCCTTTGCTTTTCTTAAATATGCGATTGAAGTTTGAAATATTATTGAATCCACAAAGGAATGCTACTTCGTTTACTGAATGTGTGGTTTCAAATAACATTCTTGCTGCATTTCCTATCCTAACGTCGTTAATGTAATCAACGATATTGCGGTTTGTTCGTTTTTTGAAGAAATGAGAAAGAGCCGAATCGCTCATGGAAACTTCGGAGGCAATGTCTGAAAGTTTGATTTGCTCCATATAATTGGCAGAGATGTAATTACATATTTTGGCAATACGTCTACTTTTTGATTCTCGTATTACACTGTCGCTATCAAACGATCCACTTGCTAATATTCGTTGATTAGGATTGGTGGATAATTCATAGAGGAGTGAGAAAAATTCGAGGCATACATTGAATCCGGTCATTTGGCACATATCTAAAATGCGTTGAAATATGGGAGAATTCTCATCTTCTACAAACTGGATTCCTCGATTAGCCTTTTGTAGCATTTCCTTTATGGATAAAAATATTTTTTTTTGAAGGATTGGAAAGGATAATAATTGGTCGGGGAATTGAATGGTGACAACATGATTTCCTTCTACGATGTCGCCTTTCCATGCGTGTGGAACATTAGGACCAATAAGCACTAAGTCATGAGAGGCAAATTGTTCGACAGAATCTCCCACGATACGCTTTCCTTTGTCGTGTAGAACCATGTTAAGTTCAAAATCGGAATGGAAATGTGTAGCGTAGTCGAAATCGGCGTTGGGATGATTTAATACAATAAATAGATCATCGGAGTTTATGGGAGTAATTTCTCTCTGTATATTCTTCATGTTGGTAATGCTTAATTGGATGAAGTTTGTAAATTAACATAAGCAAAGATATAATAAAACGTGGATATAACAAAATAATATAAGTGATTTTATGATAAAGTTCATGTGCGAATGTGATTAAGTATGCTTTTTTGAATTGTGATCCATAACTTTAATTGCTTAGTATTTAGCGGTATAGTGCGATGCGATGCTCCTCGATTGAGTCTGTAGGTCGATGTTTTTATTGTAAAATAAAGAAATGAGTATAATCATGTTCAAAATAATATCAATAATTAGCATAATAATATTCAAAAATGTATTATGCTGTATTTACCTTTGTAACGGTTCAAAGACCAAATTTTAAACATCATTTTAGTAAATAAATAATATGAAATTAAAGAAGTACGAAGGGAATCCTATTTTATCTCCTAATCCTAATAATTATTGGGAAAACTTGGTAGTGTGTAATGCAGGTGTGATATATGACAATGGAATATTCCATATGCTTTATAGAGCAGCAGGAGACGATGCCGAGCATTTAGTATATATTGGTAAAGCAGAAAGCACAGATGGGATTCATTTTGAAAGAGTATCTGATGAGCCGGTTTTTGCACCTCAGCCCAATAATTTTGATTCGGGGTCGAATGAAGATCCTCGTATCGTGAAATTTGGCGATGAGTATTATATAACATTTGCATTTCGTCCATATTGTGCAGGTCAATACTGGAAAAATGTTTACGACCAAGTAGATGCACCCGAACACAATGAATTTGCGCCTAAATGTTTACGAGAAAATGTGAGTAATACAGCGTTAGCAGTATCAAAAGATATGAGAACATTTAAGAAAATAGGGAGATTGACAGAACCATCACTTGATGATCGCGATGTATTTCTATTTCCTGAAAAGATAAATGGAAAATTTTGGATGCTTCAACGTCCTAAGAATTATGTAGGTAAAGAATATGGCACCGATTACCCATCTATATGGATCAAAAGCTCAGACGATTTAATGAGTTGGAATACTCCGAGCAAGCTGTTGATGAAAGGAGAAGAAGAATGGGAAGTGAAAATCGGAGGTAATACTCCCCCTATTCGTACCGAAGAAGGATGGTTGATGCTTTATCATGGAGTAGATGCTAAATTTACTTATAGAATTGGAGCTGTAATATTAGATTTGGAAGATCCTACAAAGATATTGTATCGTACTAAAGACTTTATTATGGAGCCTGAAACTTATGAAGAAACTAAGGGATTGTATCAATGGGGAGTAGTTTTCCCAACAGGAGCAGTAGTGAAGGATGGTACATTATATGTGTATTATGGAGCTTCTGATCAATGGGTAAATTTGGCAACATGCAATTTGCAGGAATTGATAGACTTTGTAAAAATGAATACAAAATAAAAGTATTAAAAAGAAACAATGGTTTTACCGATTAATTATATTGATATATTTATTATCGTTGCCTTTATAGGGGGGATAATATGGTGGGCTCTTAAAAACCGAAAAAGCGCGAATGCAAATGATTATTTTCTCGCAGGAAAGTCGCAAAATTGGTTTATAATAGGGTTGTCGCTATTTGCTGCGAGTGTGAGCAGCTCAACTCTTATGGGGCATTCCGGTGAGGGCTTTATAAGTGGTATTGCAGTATTTAATTATAATGTTGGCGCAGTATTTATCATAATATTTGTAGCATTATTTTTCCTTCCTTTTTATATAAAATCGGGTATCTATACCATCCCCGAATATTTAGGTAGGCGTTTTGATAATCGTTCGCGGAAATATTTTTCCTTTATTACAATAATCGGAAATGTGTTTTTAGATGGAGGAGCTGCTCTATATACAGGAGCTTTAATACTAAAAGTAATATTTCCTGACATAGATATTATGTGGGTGATTGTCGGAATGGGACTTATGGCGGGAACATACACGATAATAGGTGGGCTTTCATCGGCAATAAATGCAGATATGGTACAATCAATAGTATTGATTGTGGGATCGGTATTGCTATCTATATTCTGTTTTAATTCGCTTGGAGGCTGGGATGAATTTGCCAACCGCTTCAATGACGGGGTGTGGCTTCATTTAGTTCGAGCAGCCGATGATACTACTATGCCGTGGTTTGCGATATTTTTGAGTATCCCAATTTTGGGATTTTATTTCTGGGGAAATAATCAAGTGATGGTGCAACGTGTATTGTCAGCAAAGACTGTGAATGAAGGGCGCATCGGATTTTTATTTGTAGCGTTCTTATATATCTTCACATTGTTTATTTTCATAACACCTGGAATGGTAGCGAGGGCAATTGATTTATTCAATATCGGGCAAGAGTTACCAAATGAAGTAATTTCAGGGAATGCATTGCGTGCAACTTATGGTATTGATGTGAATGAGGTATATCCTCGTTTGATTCTTCAAATTTTACCGGTAGGACTAATCGGATTGATGATTGCTTGCATGGTATCTGCTCTTACATCTACCCTTAGTGCTACTTTAAGCTCTGTATCTACACTGTTTACTATGGATTTCTATAAATCATGGCGTCCTAATAGTAGTAGTGAACATCTCGTGCGGGTAGGGCAGATAACATCGTTCATTGCTTTGCTGATTGCTGTTCTATGGGCTCCATTGATCGCTACATTTGCCTCCCTTGTGGCATATTATCAAGAGTTTTCGTCCTATTTAGCTCCTCCGATTGTGGGAACCTTCTTAATGGGTATGTTCTGGAAGCGTTCTACCGCAAATGGAGCATTCGCCGGATTGATGTCGGGATTGGTTATGGCGGGAATAATAATGACATTGAAGTTTGGATTTGACATAAAAGCACCATTTCACTTCTTATTGTGGGTGCCTATTTTGTTGAGTATCAGTTTTGCTGTAAATATGGTTGTGAGCTTAATGTGTAAAAAACCGGCATGTGAGATTGTTGAGAAATATACATGGCGCAAACAGTTGTGGAAAGAAGAAACAGTGGAGCTTAAAACGATTCCTTGGTATAAAAATTTTAGGATTATAAGTGTGATATTAATTGTACTTGCGCTTATCGAATATTGGATTTTCTTTTAATTATATATGAAATTACTAACTTAATAAATTGATTAACATGAAACGAAAAATTAACCTTTTGATGTGCTCTCTACTTTTAGCAAGTGGATTATCAGCACAAACTTATGTAAATGAAATGATTCAAGCCGATATTGAACGAGATTGTTATATTGAAGGAGGAAGTGCAGCCTATAATGATAATGGTACTCCTCAATATAATGACCCAAGTTATGTTCAAAAAGGGTCGGCTGATACTCCTACTGCCTTTATATTCAACAGAGAAATATGGGGGAACAAGAATCTTACAGGATTTAGAATAAACATGTTGGTGCCAAATGATGGCAAAATAAAGGAAGATCTTATAAAGATAGAGTATTCTGTAGATGAAGAAAATTATTTAGAGATTCCTGATATGAAAGTAGAAGAGACCTACAATGCAATTACAGGCAATGGATATTGGCTTGACATTTATTATCAAGCGGCTTTACCTGCAAATGTGAAAGAAATAAAGGTAACATTAATTGCAGATCCTAATACTCCTGTAAATTGGATTCCATGCTATAGAAGAACAGAAATATTCTATGAAGGTGGTACAGCATATACATATATGACTCCTCCTGACTTGATTAAGAATTTTGAGTCATTCAATCTTGATTTTGAATCGGATAATTATGTTCTGGAACTTGGCGGACAGAATACAACATCATCAGCCGAAGTCGTAGAAAATCCGTTTAAAACGGGAATCAATACAAGTAATAATGTGTTGAAGATAGTTCAAGATCCTACTGATACCGAGTGGGGTTGGGGTAATGCGGACTGGTTTGGTGTTGCCATGTCAATCAAAGATGGAGAAGGAAATCAAATTACAAAAATCACCGACAAGGGTCGCTATTTGAATTTTATGGTATATCGTGCTCAAAATTCAATATTCGGAATTGAAAATTGGGGTGGTAGTGCAACATATAAGAATCAAGAATTACCATTTATCGGAAAAGAAGACTGGCAGGTTGTGACAATTGATTTAGAAGAATATATTGGTAAAACATTTGAAAAATGGTATTTCTCACCTAATGAAAAATTTGGAACCGATAAGATTTCAGTTGCAGAAACCACATTAATCGATAATATAAGTATTTCGGAGACAAGCTCGGTTAATGATATATATGTAAACAATGATGATGCTACAATAATCGGTGGCAAAGGTGTTATTACAATAATCGGAGTTGAGAAGTCTCAAGTGAATGTATATACATTTACAGGAGTATTAGTGAATAGTTCTACAATAAATAGTGATGCAGTTTCTATTGAAATGTCGGCTGGATTATATATTGTAAAAGCTGGCAATAAAGTGTCTAAAGTAAGGGTATATTAATGGTTGTTAGGTTTGAGAGGGTAATCATGTTTGATTACCCTCTTATTAATAAAAAATTATCTCTTGAAAAATAATAATTATGGTAAACTTAAAACGATATTTAACCTTAATTCTGTGTATGCTTTTACCTACTTGTATGGTATTTGCTATCACGGTTTCCGGTGTGGTTACAGATGAACAGCAACAGCCTTTGGTAGGCGTTTCTGTACTTGTTAAAGGTGAAAAGACCGGTACAATTACCGATATTGATGGAAGATATAATATAAATGTAGAAAAAAATCAAAAAATTATTTTCAAATATATTGGATATTTAAGCAAGGAGTCCTTAGTATCAAATTCTAATCTAAACGTAACATTGCTTGAAGATTCTCAAAAACTTGATGAACTTGTCGTGATTGGTTATGGCGTGCAGAAAAAAAGTGATTTAACAGGATCGCTATCATCTGTAAAGGGAGAAGATTTGATAAAGAGTGGAAATGTGAATGTGTCACAAGCTCTTCAAGGAAAAGCTGCCGGTGTATATGTAACATCCAATTCCGGAGCCCCCGGATCTGGAGCCACTATTCGTGTGCGTGGTTATGGATCTATATCTACTGATTTGACCCCCCTGTATATTGTCGATGGGCAACCTCTTGGGGAAAGTCAGGTAAATATGATCAATCCTCAAGATATTGAGAACCTGGAGGTATTAAAAGATGCATCTGCATGTGCTATTTATGGTGCGCGAGGAGCAAATGGTGTAATCTTGATCTCTACAAGAAAGGGGAAAGAAGGTAAAATGGTAATCAATCTTGATGCATCATGGGGTTGGTCGAATGCCGTAAATCGTGTAAAAATGATGAATAGCGACCAATTATACGGATTTTTGGATGAATCATACGAAAAAGATGGTCTTAAAATGCCACGTAATATAAAGAATTTGTATTATTTAGATGGTAAAGGAAAAGGACCGGTTGATGAAAACGGAGAAGCTACGGATATTAATGTTTATGATACCGATTGGTGGAATGAATGTACGCAAACTGGAGTGAAGCAGAGTTATAATTTATCGGTAAGCGGAGGAACAGAGAAATTGAAAAGCCATTTCAGTATTGGTTATCTTTCGCAAGATGGTATAATTAAAACATCTGATTATAGTCGTATAACTATTCGTGCAAATAATGAATATACTTTTAATAAATATATTACGATAGGACAGACTTTGGGGGTAGCATATGCAAAATCTCACGATTTGAATACTCCGATAAGCGAGATTCTATTGCCCGACCCATTCTCTCCAATATATGCATCGAATGCAAATCCTCAAGATGCTAATTATGATTATAATAAGTATATGGGATCTCAATACAGCTATTATTCTAACCCGGTTGCAAAGCTTAATCGCCAAAAGAAGGAGCATATAAATAAAAATATAGATGGGACAGCCTATCTTAATATTAATTTGGGCTTAAAAGGTTTGTACTTCAAAACCATGTTAGGTTTTGACATACCAAGTTACGAATACAAAGAATTTAACCCGTATTTTGATTTGCGTCCAAATGACAGCAAATATAATATGTGTACAAATCTTGAAAGTAAATTTGCATTAAAGAATAGTGTAGAAAATACTACATCTAATACCCTAAACTATAATTTTCAAAATACATTGAGTTATATCAATACTTTTGGTAAACATAATGTGTCAGCAATGGCAGGTTTCACATGGGAGTCTTCACATTATAAATATCATACAGGTATAAAATATAATACTCCAAGCAATAAGCCTAATTTTGAAACATTAGGATCGGCTACAGTTGATGATATCGCACGTGGTAGTGAATCAGAGGATTATCTTATTTCTTATCTTGGTCGTGTAAATTATAATTATGATAATCGTTATTTATTGACCGCAAGTATAAGAGCTGATGGATCATCTAAATTTGCCAAAGGAAATCGTTGGGGTGTTTTCCCCTCATTCTCATTGGGGTGGCGTATCGATCAAGAACAATTCTTTAAGAGTTGGAGCCAGGATGTATTAAGTATGGCAAAACTTCGTGGGGGTTGGGGACAAAATGGCAATCAAAATATACCCTCGTTTGCTTATGCCAATATTGTGTCTACTTATCCAGCATGGATATATGGATTTAATGGAGGATTGAATATAAATCAAGCATATTGCTCTACCACAACAGGTAATCGTGATATTAGATGGGAAACAAGTGAACAAGCTAATGTCGGAATTGATTTGACATTCTTTAATTCGGCACTTACATTCTCGGCAGATGCTTACGTGAAAACAACTCGCGATATGCTTATGCAGGTTCCACTACCATCTATGGCAGGTTATTTAACGACTCCATGGACAAATGCTGGGACAGTGAGAAATAAGGGACTCGAATTTGTTGTGGGATATAATGGAAATGTATCTGATTTCACATATTCGGTAAGTGCTAACTTTACATTCCAAAAGAACAAACTTGTATCAACCGGGACAAATGATGCTATATGGGGAAGTGTTTCTAAAAATGAAGTTGGAGAAGAATTTGGTCGTTTCTACGGTTATGTATATGATGGTATTTTCCAAAACGATGAAGAAATCAAAGCACACGTAGGAGCAGACGGAACAACAATACTTCAACCTAACGCTAAACCTGGAGATGCTCGATTTAAGAATGTTAAGGGTGACAATGCACTTAATAGTGATGACCGAGATTATATAGGAAACCCTAACCCTACGGTAATATATGGTGGAAATATAACACTTGCATATAAGGGTATTGATTTGGCGATATATATTCAAGGTGTAGCGGGAAATGATATTTGGGTAGGCACAAAATCGCTTCAACGCCGTACGAGCATGACGAATCTATTAGCCGAATCTTATACAGATGCTTGGCGTAAGGCTGGTGACAAAACAAATGTATTTGGAATCTCCCGTAAGGATGATAATGACAATTATCGCAACTCATCGTGGTATGTAGAAAATGGTGCTTTTTGTAAGATTAAAACTCTTCAAATCGGATACACATTACCTAAAAGATGGATGGATGCAACAAAATTCATTCAAGGAGCACGCTTCTATGTAAGTGGAGAAAATCTTCTCACAATATCAGGATTTAAATATATGGATCCTGAAGTTCCCAATGGTAATGCACTTAATATGGGTATAGAAAATTTGGGCTATCCTAATCCTCGTACCTTCACGATAGGTGCAAATATTCAATTTTAATTTGTAATAGAAATGAAGAATATAAAAATAGCAGTGTTAATAACACTATTAATGACAACATTACTTAGTTCTTGTACCGATGCCGATTTAGATACTCCTATGTATGGCGGTCGTGAGGATTCTGATTTTTATCAAAATCTTGAGGAAATCAATCAATCATTAACAGCTTGTTACTTTTTTACAAAATATACGTGGAATGAATTGAGCCTTGAATTGATGTTTATAAATGATGTTGCATCTGATGATTGTGATAAAGGTGGACAGGGAGCTAATGATTTAGGCGATTTGAATAAGTTGGAAACTTTCAATATTTTTACTACGAATAGTGAAGTTTCTAAATTATGGACTTTATGCTATCAGTCAATATATCAGATAAATATTTTACTTGATAAATCTGCTGAATTCAGAGCGAAAAATAGTGATCTTAGTGAAGCTGATGAGAAACTTCTCACAAGATATGAAAATGAAGCAAAATGGCTTCGTGGATTATGGTATTTCAATTTAGCTTATTTTTGGGGAGATGTACCATTATTTCTTCATGCCGAAAAGCCAGCAGATGTATATAAACCACGTTCCCCAGTTGCCGAAGTATGGAGCCAAGTGCTTAGTGATTTTACCGCAGCAACCAATTTACCAAAACGCAGTGAATATGCTGCTGATGATATGGGGCGTGCCACAAGTGGAGCCGCTTATGCAATGATCGGTCGTACCTACTGGTTTATGAGAGACTTTGCTAATGCAAAAAAAGCCTTGGATGTATTGGTTACAGGAGATCAAAAAGGTGAATATATGCTTGATCCTGATTTTGCAACTCAATGGCTTAATCGTAACAGTAATGTAAGGGAATCAATATTTGAAATCCAATATAAGAGTAATGGTAAGAATTGGAATGAAGCAACCGGTTGGAATGGGGTTTGGTTTATACCCAATTGTGATATGGGATATGGAATGCATATTCCTACACAGCAATTGATGGATGCTTTTGACCCCGAAGATCCACGTATAACATGGACCTTTATTAAGCAAGGTGATCAATTTAAAGATAATGATCACAAAATTAATCAGTCTGCGTTTCCAGACCGTTACTTCGATAGAAAGCATTTTGTTCCGGCAAGTGAAACTTTGAATGCTCCCTCACCTGTATTCCCTCAAGATGTTACAATGACAACTTATATAATAAGATATGCTGATGTATTGTTGATGTATGCCGAGAGTTGTCTTGAAGCAGGTGATTTAGTAAATGCAAAAAAATATATGAACGATGTGCGTGCTCG
Source organism: uncultured Muribaculaceae bacterium (assembly GCA_964646495.1). Taxonomy (GTDB): domain Bacteria; phylum Bacteroidota; class Bacteroidia; order Bacteroidales; family Muribaculaceae; genus HGM05232. The sequence goes on along the minus strand of CAZYEO010000068.1, from coordinate 2,909 downwards.
CGCTCGTAAGTCAAGTCCTCTTGATCCAAAGCGTGAAATTCAAAAGATTATTCCAGCTACAAAGCCAACATCATTGCCGGATATCACGAGTGCTGATCCCGAAGAGATACGTCAGGCTATATGGAGAGAACGCCGTTGTGAATTGGCTTGTGAAGGAATACGTCGTATGGATTTAATTCAACAACAACGTTATGGCAAGGTAATGACTGATTATTATAATAATAAATCAATCAAGAAAGAGACCGATGATAAGGGTAAATATTGGACAAAAGAAAAAGAATTGTTCCCTATTCCTCAAGGTGATCGTGATTTAAGCAAAGGTGTTTTGACTCAAAACCCCGGTTATTAATTAAAAATTTCACATAAAGCGGCTACACTTGATAATTAAAATACAAAGCGTAGCCGCTTTATAAATCAACTAAATAAAAATGAAGATACAAACACTTATGCCGGCTCTTTTGGCGACTATTGCTGTGAGCTGTAGTGGCAATAAAGAGCTTAGTACAAATGTTATTACTGTAGATACCGACTTCGTGCTGCAAGATAATTACTATGGTGGTGCAATGCAATGGGAACCAAATGATAGAGATGCTATGCCCGATGAGCATTGGGATAGATTGTTTAAGCGAGTAGAGTATATGAAATTGGGCTATATTCGTTGCTGTATTATGCCATATTTTTATTGCTTCGGATATGAGGGAGATAAACCTCAATTGCTTTGGGAACTTAACGATACTTCTAAGTTAAATCAAGAATGGTATGCAAATTCAAAGCGTTATATGAATGACTTATATCGTCAGCTTGAATTCTGTCAGAAGAATGATATTGATGTACTTCTTGGTGAGTGGTGGAAGCCTATGAATGATAATTGGAAACAAACTGTGCCTGTCGATTTGCCAAAATTCACGATAGAACTTGATGATCCTCGATATGCAGAGCAGGTAGCATGCTTGGTAGATCATCTTGTGAAAGATAAAGGTTTCACATGTATCAAGCAATTTAATCTGGGCAATGAAGTTAATTTGATGGCTCAAGATCCTAAAAATGGTTATACTTGGGAGAAATGGAAGCAATCAATACTTAATCTTCGTGCCGATCTTGACAAAAAAGGTTATAAGGATATTAAAATTGTAGGTCCGGACGGAGGTTATTGGGGCGAAGATGTATGGTTTAATAAAACTCTTAATCAATTAGATTCCATTGTGCCTGTGATAGACTATCATTGGTATATTAATACCGATTGGACTTTGACCAATCGAGTAGAGGATGAAACGCGTGGATTCCGTTTCTTTACACAATTGAACGATCCTAAAAAGGTGAATATATGGGGCGAAATGGGAATACGCGATGGTCATAATGAGACATTTGATCAGCATACACTAATACATGAATGGTGGTATGGAACGTTTGTTGCCGATGCTTTGATTCAAACCCTCAGATCGGGTTGGTCGGCTGGAGCAGCTTGGGGCATGGATGATTCTATGCATTATAAAGATGATCTCGACAAGCAAAAACGTTGGGGTTTTTGGAATTCGATTGCAGAGAAAAAAGGGAAGCCAGAAGAAGCAAATATACGTCCGTGGTTCTATACATGGTCTTTAATGTCAAGAAATTTCCCTAAAGGATCACAATTGCTCTATTCTAATTCTTTCCGTAATCAGCACTTGAATTGTGTGGCATGTAAAACTCCTGATGGAAATTTAACTTTTGCTATTACCAATACTTCTGATTTTGCTCAAAGTGTAACATTGCAGATACCTAATGTGGTAAATACTCCTACAATGAACAAATATGTGTATTTTGAGAATGATTATCCTGTAGATGCTGATGGATTCCCACAGGTAAAAGAGATTCTAAAAAATGCTGATTTGAAAAAAGGAATTAGTATTGATTTCCCTGCTAAAGGTTTTGTACTTATCACTACAGTCGGAGGCGAAACTCCCGAAATTGTAAAGAACGACAAAGTAATGGTTGATCCAATGGAGGGAATTCAGCGAATGGATAGCTACTCGAAGAATATAGGAATGAATAGTTTTGCTACTCATCCCGATATATGCGGAGCATACGTTTTGGATTATGGATTTAATAAAATGAATTATGATTATGGAACGATTCATCCATCAACCAATGATGAAAGCGCATTTGTGGCATATAAATTTGAAGGATTGAAGGATTTTGAGATAGCTGTAGCAGGAGAAAGCACTATTGAAGGTCGTTTCAAAGTTTATGCTTCAAAGGATAATAAAGAATGGAAAGAAATTGACGTAACATATCCTACGGCAAAAATGTCGATATATAAATATGTTCACACTAAATTGTCGCCAAAGAATGCAATACCGGATGGGTACAACTATCTTAAGATAGAGATGATACCGCAAGGATGGTTTTGCAACACTCGTATTGGTGAAGTCAAAATCACAAAATAAAAAAGGAATTTTTCAAGTCTTAGTGCCCGATAAATATTACTCATTAATTCGATGTATCTATTGGGCACTTTACTAAATAGTATTAATATTAAATCAATAGATATGAAAAAAACAATAATCATAATTTTATTAGTAGTATCTTTTATAATAGATGCCAGTGCGAAGGAGTTTATTGGGGATACTCAGGCTCAAATGCCATTGAATAATACATATAAAGTAGAAATAAAACGAGGCAATTCTGATTGGGAAATTATTAAATCGCATGATGCAAAAGTTTTTTGGGGAACGCAACACATGAGCTTTGCTAAATTTGCTGATGATTTTATTAATCCTATTGAAATTCGAGTAACAAAACTTAATGGCAATTTCAAAAATGCCGAAATCAGACCGAAATCATTTTTCATAGAAGGAAGTAAAGTAGACGAAAATATATTAATATTTACATTAGATAAACCTCGGAAAATATCTGTAGAATTCGATGGT
>CAZYEO010000067.1:459-12893 GCA_964646495.1 uncultured Muribaculaceae bacterium | reverse complement strand
GCCCTCATTACATCTGGCGAATCGATAGGGAAGATTGTAGCTGAAACCGGGAGAACCTATACAGCCGTGAACAAGAAGCGCAATCTAATATTGGCGCAAAACGCAATCTCTCAATTGAAGAAGGATCAAAACTATTCGGAGATCTTCGATTTGTCGGTCATAAAACGTAATATCCCGATTGTGAGTCCGACAAGTAAATCGGCTAATCATCGTGCCCTCCTTCTCGCACTAAAAGTCGGTGATAGCTACGAGTTTCCTAGTGGAGAATATGGGCTTGTGCGCAACCAAATTACTTTGCTCGCGCACAGAATATACACAACAAAAAAATGGACACAAACATCCCGCCGTGTCTGGAGAATTAAATAACAATAATAACATGAATAATATCAATATAACAGTTGGCAATCAGATATTGCTTGCGCGGCGAGCGAAGAAGATGCTTCAATCTGAGCTCGCTGAGACATCAGGTGTCTCAATCAACACGATCCGGAATATAGAATCAGGAAAATTCGATGCAAAAATAGGTACTATAGCCAAGCTTTGTGAGGTACTCGGCATCAACAGTATCGCACTGGGGGCTTAGTAGTAAGGGGGGAGGGTTTGACCTCCCTCCTTTCGATTATAAATGGAATTCTCTATAAAGCTCCGTCGAAATGTTTGGTTTCTTCGTGAACAGGTTGATTTCTTCCCTGCAGATATTTATTTGTTGTAGATATTTCAGTGTGCCGAGCTTGATCGCGAGCAATCACAATCCCTACCGAATTGGCGAGGTCCCTTATTCCAGAGTCTTTTAAAGAATAAAATTGATAATGTGAAGGGAAATTGAGGTGAGCTCTTACTCGATTCCATTGCTCTCGGAATATTCTAGAATCTGCCTTTTTTTCATTAGGCATAAAGTTATAACCAAACAAATAATAAGATGATGGATTGTCGAATATGCGCAATTCTATTAGTCGCCGAGCTAAAATATCATTAAGTCCTATATTAGAATTACGACCGTTCTTTGCGATTTCCCCCCTGATAAATATTTTTTGGGAGTGTAGGTTGATATCGCCTACCTTTATATTACTTAATTCGTCAGGACGAATAAATGTATAGTATTCGAATTGACAAGCAAGCAGGTAAAACTTATTATGCTCATTGAGGTATCGTGATAATCTATTAAGATCCTTATCAATTAACGGTTGTCGGAATTTAGCCTGCTCCTTAACTAATGGAATTGATTCTACCGGGTTAACCTTAATATATCTTTTTTGCTTCAAGTAGGTTGCAAAAGTAAAACACCACCCTCGATAATTATTGCGAGTTCTTGCGCTACTCTCTCGATCAAGATACACCCAGTCAAGGAAATCAGAAACAAATGCTTCATCATATTGATAGATATAACGCAAAGGGTTAATTCTCCGAGCATTATAATCAAGCATAACTTTTATGCGAGAATTATAATCTTTTTTCGTTTTTTCTTTCAGCGATTTATTTACGGTTGTAATATATCTTTTAACGACATCCTCGAATAAAGTGTAGCTCCTACTGTCATTTTCGTTAATCCATGGGTTCCAACCGATTCGCAATTTAGAAATAGCAGCTTCCATTATTTCAGTAGCCCTTCGTTTTTTTTCTCGAGCGGAAAGATTGCTATTAAGCATGTATTTTTTGCGTTTCATTTTCCCTTCTGCAGGGTCAAATGCAAAAAAATCTACATATACATCCTTACCTATATGCAATTTTGGGTAAGTAAAACTCAAAAGAGGGGTTTTGTTTTTTTCTGTTGAACACATTTTTTTTACATTCTTGGGGTGAGAATGCAAAGAGATTATTGTCCGTATTTTGTCCTGCTATTTTAATAGCAAAGAGGATAAAAAGCTGTATTACAGCGTGTTATCCTCTTATTGGTGGCGGGAACCAGACTCGAACTGATGACCTTTGGGTTATGAGCCCAACGAGCTACCACTGCTCCATCCCGCGATATTGTGAGTGCAAAGGTATGGATTATTTTTTATATTGCAAACTTTTGGCGAATAAAATTTCGGGAACAGTATATATTTAACATTTTGCTTCAATTTAACATGTTATGGAGGGTTTGGAGATAGAGCGTATATATGTGATATGGTGTTAATATCTAATATTTTATAAAAAAAACGACAAAATGGACAACAATAGAAAGGTATTTTCTTTGTTGGATTGAAGAATAATCATTAATTTCGCACAGTTTTTAAGATAATGTGCAAGAATAATTTATATGGTATTGAAAACGAGAGATAAGCTTATTGACGTTGCTCGTCAATTGTTCGCCCATAAAGGGGTGGAAAATACCACTATGAATGATATTGCCGAGGCTTCCGATAAGGGGCGACGCACTATCTATACTTATTTTAAGAATAAAAGAGAGATTTACAACGCTGTAGTTGAAAGTGAGAGTGAACAAATGCTTTCAAAGTTAAGGGATCTTACTTCTCTTCCTCTTTCTCCAGAGCAGAAGTTGATGAATTTTATCTTTATACGTTTTGAGGCTGTAAAAGAAATAGTGTTGCGCAACGGGTCGCTACGTGCCGGTTTTTTTCGGGATGTTCGCAAAGTAGAACGCGCACGCCGAAGTACCACCGGAAAGGAGGCTTCAATTTTGAAGCAAATACTTAATGAGGGTGTGCAACAAGGAGTATTTCGGATTCATCATGTGGATCAAACGGCAATGGTATTGCTGTTGTCTCTACAAGGGCTTGATGTTCCGTATATTCGCGATAATTTTTCAGAGCTTGGGATTGAGAAACTAAAATTACAGGAATATATAAAAGATTTTATCCTTTACGGAATTAAAAAATAAGATATTATGTACATTAATACTACCGGATTTTATGTACCGGAAGGAAGAGTAACCAACGACCATTTTTTGGAGGTAAACGGACTAACAAGCGATTGGATTTTGCAACGAACTGGGATTAGTTCTCGCTCAATTGCAGGTAGCGAAGAGGGGCATAACAGCATGGGGTTGATGGCAGTCGAAGATGCATTGAAAAATTTGCCTTATGATATAAATGAGGTAGATTTGATTGTATCGGCATCTTATTCTCCCTATGATACAGTAGCGACATTAGCTCATATTGCCCAGCGTAAATATAATATTGAGAATGCAAAAGCACTCTATGTGTCGGCTGCATGTTCTTCGTTTGTAAATGGGTTGGAGATAATTGAGGGCTATTTTGCGATGGGTAAGGCAACAAAAGCATTGTTGATATGCTCGGAACACAATACATATTACAGTAATGAATCCGATCCCAAATGCGGACACCTATGGGGTGATGCAGCGGTAGCATATTTTTTGTCGAAAGATAAGTGTGCTGCTGATGATATAACTGTGAAAGCCATTGCTACGCGTGGATTAGGACATATAGGAAAAGGGCCTGAAGGTGTGAGATTGCGCCCACATGAAGATGGTATTACGATGCCTGACGGACGTGATGTGTTTATGCATGCTTGTCGATATATGATAAAGGCACTTGAGGATGTTGCTGAGCCGTCTGGCATAAAAGTTACAGATATTGATTATATAATTTGCCATCAGGCAAATAAAAGAATAGTTGCCAATGTAGCACATCAATTGCGTATTGCCGATGAAAGATTCCTTAATAATATTGAGGAATTGGGTAATACAGGATCGGCAAGTGCGCCATTAGTATTGGCACAGAATAAGAATAATTTAAAGAAAGGGACGAAAGTAGGTCTTACCGTATTTGGCGGAGGATATTCATGCGGAGCGTTCCTCGTTGAAATATAAATTAAAAATAATCCCTATTATGAAACTACTTGAAGGAAAAACAGCGATTGTCACCGGCGCTGCACGCGGCATAGGCAAGGCAATAGCACTTAAATTTGCTCAGGAAGGCGCTAATATTGCTTTTACTGATCTTGTGATAGATGAGAACGGTAAAAAAACAGAAGAAGAAATAGCTGCACTAGGTGTGAAGGTAAAAGGATATGCATCTAATGCTGCCAACTTTGAAGATACGCATAAAGTTGTGGAACAGATTGCTGCCGATTTTGGGAAAATAGATATATTAGTAAATAATGCCGGAATCACAAAAGATGGGTTAATGCTAAAAATGACAGAATCTCAATGGGATGCTGTAATCGGAGTAAACTTGAAATCTGCGTTTAATTTTATTCATGCCATCACCCCTATAATGATGAGACAACGAGGTGGAAGCATTATAAATATGGCATCTGTAGTAGGAATATCGGGTAATGCAGCTCAATGTAATTATTCAGCTTCAAAAGCTGGTATGATAGGATTGGCTAAGAGTATTGCTAAAGAGATGGGATCTCGTGGCGTGCGTGCAAATTGTATTGCTCCAGGATTTATCATTACAGATATGACAGCCGCTTTATCGGAAGAGGTGCGTAAAGAATGGGCACAACAGATACCTTTGCGCCGTGGAGGAACACCCGAGGATGTGGCTAATGTTGCTACTTTCCTTGCGAGCGATTTGTCATCGTATGTTACAGGACAAGTAATTCCTGTGTGCGGTGGAATGAATATGTAATAAGAATATTATTTGCGGCATTATTTTCATATTGTCGTCACGATATAATAAACAAATGCAAAGATTTCGGAAGTGAAGTCTTTGCATTTGTTATTTTATGTGGTCAATGAATTAGAATTAGTGGGAGAATAGGGTATGAAGAGCTTCAAATCTTGCTAATGATTGAGCTCCGTATTTTTCCATCTCTTTTCTGATTTGCGGAATGGTTTTTTCGATCTCCGGGGTAGATTTGGAATAAAACTTATCGGCATAACATATTATTTTCTCTTCGATAGATATTGGTAGCATGTCGCGGTGGGGGAGTGGAAGGTTGCCTGCGATAATATCCTCTACACTTATTCCTGCGCCGGTGTGACGCTCGCACACGAGTGCATGTGTCGGTAGGTGAGCTGATAACAGCATTTCACGCCCGATAATGCCGTGTGTGATATATTTCAGAGTGCCGTTGCAGAATATTGATGGGGCATGCGTGTGTATGATTCCTATGTCGTGTAGCATGGTAGCTTCATATATGAAATCGAAATCAACCTTTATACGGCATTTTTGAGCAACGTCAATGGCTTTATCGGCTACTTGCGAGCTATGCTGCATCAATAATCGATATAATGGTGTGCCGGGAGTGTAATATGCGGTGATAATTGCGTTGTAATCAATCATATTCAACTTGTTATTGTGTGATTCTTAGCCATGATTTCATGCTACTAATTAATTACCCCTCCAATCTGTTTGGAAGGGTAATATATATTTTTTATGCCGTAGATTCTGTAAGGAATCTTAATCGAGTACTGTAACCCAATTATGAGTGTCGGGTTCGTCGCCAAGTTGAATAGCTCTCAAATGATTGTAGAGTTTGGTGCTAATAGGACCCGGTTTGCCATCTTTTGATATTACATACGATTTATTGTTTTCCAAATCGTCAATTCGTTCAATTGGGCTAATAACAGCGGCAGTTCCGCATGCACCGGCTTCTTCAAATGTAGATAATTCCTCTTCAGGAATTTGACGACGTTCTACTTTCATACCCAAATCCTCGGCAAGCTGCATGAGACTTTTATTTGTGATAGATGGGAGGATGGAGGTTGATTTCGGAGTGATATAAGTATTGTCCTTAATGCCGAAGAAATTGGCAGCACCGCATTCATCTATATATTTCTTCTCTTTGGCATCGAGATAAAACTCGCAACTGTAGCCGAGATCGTGAGCTCGCTTGTTGGCGCGCAGACTGGCTGCATAGTTTCCTCCGACTTTGAAGCATCCTGTACCAAGGGGAGCAGCACGGTCAAATTCGCGAATTATCACATAAGGGTTGGTTGAGAATCCACCTTTGAAGTATGGTCCTACCGGGGTTACGAATACTACAAACAGATATTCGTTGGCTGGTCGTACTCCCACTTGTGGACCAGTGCCTATAAGTAGGGGACGTATGTATAATGAAGCTCCGCTTCCGTATGGAGGAACAAAACGCTCGTTGAGCTTCACAGCTTGAATTATCGCTTCACGGAATCTTTCGGTAGGGAGCTCAGCCATCAGTGTGCCTCGGCAGGTGTCTTGCATGCGAGCAGCATTATCTTCAAGACGGAAGATTCGTATTTTTCCATCTTTGCCACGAAAAGCCTTTAATCCTTCAAAACATTCCTGTCCGTAGTGAAGGCAGGTAGCAGCCATGTGCATATTGATAGTTTCGCTACTGCTTATTTCGAGTTGTCCCCATTGCCCATTGCGATTATATATTCTCACATTGTAATCAGTAGGGATGTAACCAAACGAGAGGTTTGCCCAATCTATGTTGTTTTCCTTTTCCATATTATAAAGGTTTTGAATTAACTAATGACAAAAGTACTAAATATTATCTCAAAAAAAGTACAAGCATGAATTTAAAATTACATAGAACTTGATTGTTTCCTATCCTCTATGTACAGATTGAGTGTGGGCAGCATGTATAAATGTATAGGTAGGGGACTATAATGCTATTTTCTGCGTATAGCTTCCAAATTTCACAATATATATGCCTCTTGCATCAATTTTATATTGATAAGTCCCTTGCTGTAATGATTCTTGGTTGATAAGTTGACCGAGTATTGTGAATATTTTCACTTGAAGTGGCTGTGGTGTCTTTATTATAATGGCTTGGTTGAGTTTATATATTTTTATGCCATCGGAGGTGCGTGGGTCGTTAATGCTTTGTATGTGGATAGGTTGAGTTACTTCCTCCCATTGCATGCGCTGGTTTTGCGACCATCCCTCAATAGGGATAATCACAAGTAACAATAGAGCAAAAATGTAGGCAATCAACCGTTTCATATCATCAGTGTCGTTTAGAATTTATCTCCAAAATGCTCTTTTGCTGCTTTTATAACCCTTGGAGCCAGAAGTAGAGTGGCGGTAATAGTGCAGAATGCCATAAGTCCGTACATCGTGTCGATGAAGCACACTACTAAATCCACAGTGCCGATGGCAGCAAATATGAGTGTAATAATATAGAAATAATTATACCACTTAGCATGCTTGGCTCCGAATAGATAAGATGTGCATTTAGTGCCGTAATATGAGGCTGTGAAAAGAGTTGAGAATGCGAATATGAGGACTGAAATCAATAATATGTACTTCCCGGCATAGGGTATAGCTTGGTCGAAAGCAGCCAGGGTGATTGAAATTCCTTTTACCGTTCCCGATCCGGCAAAGTCGCGCCATACATCCGTAACAAGAATAGAAAGTGCAGTGAGTGTACATATAAATATGGTGTCGATTGCAGGCTCTATCATTGCCACCAGACCCTCTTTGATGGGATTGGTATTGTTGGATGCTCCGTGCGCCATAGCTGCAGATCCTACACCAGCTTCGCTGCTGAAAACGGCTCTACGCACGCCAAGTAATATCAATGCACCGAGCGACCCTCCCAATACGGCATCGGCAGTGAATGCATCATAGAATATTAGTTTTATGGTAGGGATAATATTATATGAATATTTTATAAGAATATATGCTACTGAGAGAAAATAGAATACAGTCATTGTGGGAACCATCATCACCGCTACTTTGCCTATGCGTTTTATCCCTCCGAATATTACTAATGCCACTATTGCCGCTATAACGCAACCGAGTATGAATTTTGAGAGTAAAGTTGTTTCTATTCCTGCAGGCTCTAAGAATCCTGTAGTTACTATTTCAGTAAGTTGATTAGCTTGAAATAGGCAAAGACATCCTCCCATTCCACATATTGAGAAAAATATTGCGAGCGGTTTCCACTTCTTTCCCAATCCTTCGGTGATGTAGTACATTGGTCCTCCTTGTAACACACCTTCGCTGTCACGACCTTTGTACATCACGCTTAACGAACAAGTGAAAAATTTCGTTCCCATTCCGATGAATGCCGTAATCCACATCCAAAATAACGCACCGGGTCCACCTTTGGTGATTGCCACTGCTACGCCGGCAATGCTCCCCAGCCCTACAGTAGCCGCAATAGCTGTTGAAAGAGCTTGAAAAGAGGATATTTGTCCTTTTTCGTTATCTCTGCTGTCACCCGATTTTAATTCGTGTATTCCTCTTCTGAAAAATCGGAAAGGGATGAAACGAGAATACATCAAAAGGAATAATCCACCCCCTACAAGTAATATTAGAAGCGGAGCACTCCACACATGATTACTTATCTCGTTCATTATGTATTCAAAATTCTGCACTGTAAGATTTTTATTGGTTTATGTGATTTTTTTGTGTTCTCAAATTTTATTCCTTGTCAAAGGGATATTTGCGTTTTGGATTTCGAGGAAACCACCCTTTGCGCACTCTTTCTTGCTGCTCGAAAATTTCGAGAATAGTCCAGAAAGAAGAAAAGGCTGTGACTCCAAGCAATGCTGATATGAGAAGATTTTCTACCCATATAGATGCTGCTGTCCCTATTATACCAAGAACGAGAAACCACCACCAACAGCGTGTGCCGAAATAATATTCGCATTTAATCACTATGGGGTGGAATATTCCAATTATAAGGAATGTAGATATTCCGATAAGTAGACCTAATAGGTGATATTCTTCGAGAAATTCCATAAATATCAATATTGTATGTGAAAACTGATTGCAAAGATACATTAATAACGGTGTATTCCGAGAATTTTAAGGCATAAAAATAGGCGCACCATAATTGGCGCGCCTATTAGATATGAGATTTTATCTCGTCTTATTTCTTAGAAAGTTTTTCTTTCAATTCAGCAAGAGCGTCGATGTCTCCGAGAGTTGTTTTTTCAATGTTATTGTTTGATACAACATTGTTTGACTCTTCAGATTTAGCAGCTTTTTTAGTAGTCTTTTTAGTTTCAGCTTTAGCTTCATCTTCAAATATACGGCTGTGTGACAAAATGATTCTCTTAGCGTCTTTGTTGAATTCGATAACTTTGAAATCAAGTTTTTCTTCAGCCTTAGCAGGAGTACCATCCTCTTTTACGAGATGTTTAGGAGTAGCAAATCCTTCAACACCATAAGGCAGAGCTATAACAGCACCCTTATCGAGCATTTCGGTGATTGTTCCTTCGTGGATACTTCCAAGAGAGAAGATTGTTTCGAATACATCCCAAGGATTTTCTTCGAGTTGTTTGTGTCCAAGGCTCAAGCGGCGGTTGTCTTTGTCGATTTCAAGAACTTGAACTTCGATGTCTGCACCGATTTGAGTAAATTCAGATGGGTGTTTGATTTTCTTTGTCCAAGAAAGGTCTGAAATGTGGATAAGACCATCAACACCTTCTTCGATTTCAACGAATACACCGAAATTGGTGAAGTTGCGTACTTTAGCAGTGTGTTGTGAGCTAACAGCGTATTTAGTATCGATGTTATCCCAAGGATCTTGTTTGAGTTGTTTGATGCCGAGAGACATTTTGCGTTCGTCGCGGTCAAGAGTAAGCACTACAGCTTCTACTTCGTCGCCTACCTTCATGAAATCTTGAGCAGAACGTAAGTGTTGTGACCAAGACATTTCGCTAACGTGGATAAGACCTTCAACGCCAGGAGCGATTTCGATGAATGCACCGTAATCAGCCATAACCACTACTTTACCCTTCACTTTGTCGCCTACTTTAAGGTCTGCGCTAAGAGCATCCCATGGATGAGGTTGAAGTTGCTTCAAACCTAAAGCGATACGCTTCTTCTCGTCATCGAAATCAAGGATTACAACGTTGAGTTTTTGGTCGAGAGCTACAACTTCTTCAGGATGGTTCACACGTCCCCAAGAAAGGTCGGTGATGTGGATAAGTCCGTCTACGCCACCAAGGTCGATGAATACACCGTAAGAAGTGATGTTCTTAACAGTTCCTTCAAGTACTTGACCTTTTTCAAGCTTAGCAATGATATCTTTCTTTTGTTGTTCGAGCTCAGCTTCGATAAGAGCCTTGTGAGAAACAACAACATTCTTAAATTCTTGATTGATTTTAACGACCTTGAACTCCATTGTTTTACCTACGAATAAATCGTAGTCACGGATAGGTTTAACGTCGATTTGAGAACCAGGAAGGAATGCTTCGATGCCAAATACATCTACAATCATACCACCCTTGGTGCGGCACTTGATAAATCCTTTTATGATTTCGTCTTTTTCAAGTGCTTCGTTCACACGATCCCAGCTACGTGAAGCACGTGCTTTCTTGTGTGAAAGAATTAATTGTCCTTTTTTGTCTTCTTGGTTTTCGATGTAAACTTCTACAACGTCGCCAACTTTCAAATCAGGGTTGTAACGGAATTCGTTAACAGGAATGATACCGTCAGACTTGTAGCCAATGTTAACTACGGCTTCTCTTTTGTTGAGTGCGATGATAGTACCTTCAGTTACATCTTTGTCCTTAATTGTGTTAAGAGACGCGTCGTAGGTCTTTTCCTGTTCCTCGCGGGTTTTGTCCCCTTGAGTTTCGCCTTTTTCGTAGGCATCCCAATCGAAATTGTCGATGGGTGAATTCTTTAATTCTTCGTTCATTAGTTAATAAATAATTTTTTCTCTATGAGCGACATTAGGTTGTCTTTATACTCGGGCGCAAAGGTACTTATAAATTTTCATACTACAATATCTTTTTAAATGAATTTTCGGCTGCATATTTTATTATGCTGCAATAAGTTATGTGCATTGCTTATTTCATAAAGTTTTTTAAGGTTTCTAAGTTGCTTCTGCTTTGTTAAAATAATGGAACTCTTCATTTCCTTTCGGAGTATTGAAACGGTATTCTCACAGATATGCGACCCTATCGATGCTTGATTAAGTTGTGCAATCATTCATCTCTGTAAGGTTTGGAACGAAGAACAGCATCCAAAGCCATATCACCTTAGATGCTGTTCTTACCGATTATGTGTATTTGCGATTTATTTCACAATTACTTTATATGTTTTCCCAGCCACTTTCACTATGTATATTCCTGCTGTTTGTACATGGATCGTTTTGTTATTTCCATTAGAAATAAGTTGACCATTAATATTATAGACGTCGATTGTTGCATTATCGTCAGCACCACTGATATTTATTTCATTGCCAATAACAGTTACCTTAACTTCGTTGCTATTTACACTTTCAACCCCAGAGAAATCCGACTCTTTAATATTCAAAAACTGATTCCATACATAATCTGACCGGTAGGCTGCTAAAGAGCCAATAGGAATATTAAGCGTTGCATCAGTATAAACTGTAGTCTCGAACGCCGCTCCTTTTGGTGGAATTGGATTTAATGAATTTATTTCTATCAATCCATTGCAACCGATGAAAGCCCTCTCGCCAATCGAAATAACACTATTTCCTATTGTAACTTTAGTCAATCCACTGCAAACGTAGAAAGCATAGTTTCCAATCGAAGTAACACTATTAGGAATTGTAACAGAAGTCAATCCATCACAACCGATGAAAGCCATTTCTCCAATCGAAGTAACACTATTTCCTATAATAACAGAAGTCAATCCAATGCAACCGTCGAAAGCCCTCTCGCCAATCGAAGTAACACTATTAGGAATTGTAACAGAAGTCAATCCAATGCAACCGCCGAAAGCATAGCCGCCAATCGAAGTAACACTATTTCCTATAATAACAGAAGTCAACCCACGGCAACCCTCGAAAGCCCTCTCGCCAATCGAAGTAACACTATTAGGAATTGTAATGGAAGTCAATCCACGGCAATTTCTGAAAGCATAGTTTCCAATCGAAGTGACACTATTAGGAATTGTAACAGAAGTCAATCCAATGCAACCACCGAAAGCATAGTCGCCAATCGAAGTAACACTATTTCCTATAATAACAGAAGTCAATCCATCACAACCGATGAAAGCCCACACTCCAATCGAAGTAACACTATTTCCTATAATAACAGAAGTCAATCCACTACAATAAGAGAAAGCCCATTCTTCAATCGAAGTAACACTATTAGGAATTGTAACAGAAGTCAATCCATCACAACCGCTGAAAGCGCTATTTCCAATCGAAATAACACTATTAGGAATAGCAATAGAAGTCAATCCACTGCAACCATTGAAAGCACTCTCTCCAATCGAAGTAACACTATTAGGAATCTTATATTCAAATCCTTTTGCATTAGGATATGAAATTAATATCGTCTTATCTTTACTGCATAGAACACCTTCAATATCAGAATAATTAAGATTACTGCTGTCAACTATAAATTTCATTAGTCTACGGCAATCTCTGAAAGCCCCCTCTTCAATCGAAGTAACACTATTAGGAATTGTAACAGAAGTCAATCCATCACAACCCCCGAAAGCGCTATTTCCAATCGAAATAACACTATTAGGAATAGCAACAGAAGTCAATCCACTGCAACCACTGAAAGCCCTCTCTCCAATCGAAGTAACACTATTTCCTATAATAACAGAAGTCAATCCATCACAACCCCCGAAAGCGCTATTTCCAATCGAAATAAC
>CAZYEO010000067.1:0-359 GCA_964646495.1 uncultured Muribaculaceae bacterium | reverse complement strand
ACTATTAGGAATAGCAACAGAAGTCAATCCACTGCAACCACTGAAAGCCCACTCTCCAATCGAAGTAACACTATTTCCTATAATAACAGAAGTCAATCCAATGCAATCTCTGAAAACCCACTCTCCAATCGAAGTAACACTATTAGGAATTGTAACAGAAGTCAATTCATCACAACCCCCGAAAGCCCTCTCTTCAATTGAAGTAATACTTAAGGTCTTATTGTTATAAACTACTGTACTTGGTATAATTATTTCGCCTACATAATTATCTCCCCACGCAACACTACATGTTAAATCTGATAATGAAGTAACGTTATAATAAATACCGTCAACTTCAAAGTCGTATGCACTTGCATTAA
>CAZYEO010000066.1:0-13227 GCA_964646495.1 uncultured Muribaculaceae bacterium | reverse complement strand
TTTGACTCACCATTCTACCTTTGTTATTACGAGAATCTTTGTCCTGAGAAATATATTGAGCAGCATCTTCAAAAGAGAATTTTTTAGCTACAATATCTTTTTTTACCGAGTCTAAACGTGTCACTGCATCAGTAAGATCTTTATCAGACACTTTAGGACGAAGTAATATATGACGTACATTAACACGGTCACCACGTTTTTCTATAAGTTGAATAATATGATAGCCATATTCGGTTTCTACTATTTTAGATACTTTTTTCGGGTCATTAAGGTTAAACGCTACATTGGCAAATTCGGGAACTAACTCGCTTTTTCCCTTAAATCCGAGTTCTCCACCATATATAGAGCTACCATCTTCGGAGTAAAGAATAGCCATTGTAGAAAATTCGCTTTCTCCATTATTAATTCGTTGTGAATAATCACGCAAACGTGATTTTACCTCGTCGATTTCTTGTTGGGGGATTGTGGGATTAAGTGTAATAATTTGCACTTCTACCTGTTTTGCAACATAAGGGATGCTGTCGGTTGCAAGATTATTGAAATATTTACGCACATCAGATGGTGTGGGCTTAATATCCTTAGTGAGACCGCGTTGCACCTCTTGTATCGTATATTGGTTGCGTATCATCTCAACCATTGCTTCTCGCATTTCGGGAAGAGGTTTACGGAAGTATTCTTCAGCCTTCTCTTTTGAACCCATATTGGTTATAAAATAGTTGAGACGGCTATCAGCTTGCTGAAAAACCATCGCATCTTGAACTTGAACGGTATCAATCTTTGCTTGATGAAGAAATAGCTTTTCAATTGCAATTTTTTCAGGAATCACACAATACGGATCACCCTTAGGAGTCTCACGTTCATACTGCATCTGAAGATACTGCTCCTCTATTTCAGATTTATAAATAGGTTCATCTCCTACTACCCATGCTACTTCTTCAGCTATATTATTAGCCCAAGCCGTACAAGTAGCAAGAAATATACACGTTGTAATGATTTTTATTTTCACTGTATCTAATATTATTTATTTAATTTCTTATTATTACCCCACACAAGATCACCCGACTGCAAAGCCTCATCACATAATTGGCTTCTAAGTTGTTGATCGAATGATTTTTGATTAGCATTAATATAAATTTCCTCGATTTGCTTTTTTGCAAAATCATAAGGCATTATATCCCCTTTCTGCTTACTATCGGATATATTTAACAAATATACGAAACCATTTTCAGAGACCTCGAATGATTTATTAGTTTTAACAAAATTATTCGGATCAGTAAAATAATGTGGAATGTTTTTTTCTATATCTTGCCATGCCACCCACCTGTCTCTGAAGTAGTCATAATGAACTGCACCGCTAAGCACATATTTTTCTAACTTATCGAGGTCATCAGGTTTACTCGAGTTCATCCATTTTTTTATCTGATCCAGATTTGGTGCTTTATCGGCAATTTTAATATAAATTCCCTTCACCAATGGAGATGTGAGAATGAATCTTGCTTTATACTTATCGTAAAAAGAGCGTATAGAATCTTCTGACACTTCATTTATATCTTTTTGGGTGAGAATCATAGCTTTTCTATATTCCTGTATAATGAGCTCTTTGCGATATTCATCAACCATAGTATTGATTTTATCCATCTCTGGAATATTCTTTGCAGCTACCTCTCCCAACAGTGCGTTATCTACCCAACGGTCAATATAATTATTCATAAATGCCACACTGTCTTCCTTCGACAGCCCTGACGGAATTACTTTTTGTAGATCGTTTAGGGTGAGAAATTCCGTACCTACTTTCACTATATAGTTTTCCTCCTTTACATTATCGTTTCCCCCACATGAAGTGAGTGCAACAACAATAATGTAAAGGGGGAAAAAGTATCGGTTCATAATTTTTTTTACTTCATTTGAATTGACCGTTCAAAAATAGTAAAAATAATCTATTTAATTTTATTCAGCACCTTATTATTTATCTTTACTGGGTATTTATTCTTTAATTCTTTCACCCATCTTTCTTCCAACAATGACTGATAATCGGATGTAACAGCACCTCTTACATCGGCAGCTTCTTGTGGTTGAGCTATTATTTCACCTGCTGCAATAAATACTATAGGGAATCTCTTATCTGCATTTATATTAACGTTTTCACCAAATGCATATTTATCTACAATGCCGTTTTCTCCTTTTGCCACAAGTACTTTTTCAATCTTAATATCTTTCTTAAATTCATTGCGGAGAGTACGCATTATAGAATCGCCGCCAAGTGTCAATAAACGTGCATTTACAGCATCAGCCACTGAATCGTTAGTTACTTGTATCACAAATCCTTTATATTTTGGTGCATTCCACGCATATTTTGAGCGATTTGCTTTAAAGAATGATTCTAAGCCCTCTTTGTCTTTTGATGCTCCATCCCATACTTTTTGATTGCTTATTTCATACAACATCATTCCATCATGATATTCATTGATAAGATTTCGGAAATCAGGATATTTGTTTGCCAATTGGTCTTTTTCATATTCAAGAATTTTCCTACCCGACATGTCGCCCACTATCGTGGTTATAAGTTTTTGTGCCCCTATAGTAGCCAAATTGCCATATTTTTTAAGCTCTGCCATTACTTCACTTGCAGGAACTTTCTGATCGGCATAGGTGAAAATTACTTTCTTTGATTTGAGATGTTTACTCATAAAGAGAGAATCCACCCCATTATTTTTAGCTATTTCTGAGTTGAAAAATTCAATAGTTTTAGGATTTACGGCATATTTATATTCTTTTTTAAGAATATCTATTTTACCCTTCTTCGCCATATTAGCACGTTCATCTTGAGCAATTTGGGATTTTATCGTATTTTCCAAATTTTCATATTTGTCAATGCCGCGAGAATCGAGTTTCTTGATAAAATGATAACCATAAGCAGTAGCAAACGGTTCTGATATTGTACCGTTTTCAAGTGCGAAAGCTACATTTTCGAATTCTTTTACCATCTCTCCCACACCAAACCAAGGAAGCTCTCCACCTTTTCGTGCCGATCCCGGATCATCCGAATCTCTCTTTGCAATCTCTTCAAAGTTTGCACCACCTATTACAAGTTGATAGATGCTGTCGATCTGAGCTTTCTTTTGTTGAGCTATTTCGGGTGCAGCGCCACGTGGTATCAATTTCATTATATGCTCTACATGCACCTGTCCTTTTGATGGGCGACGCGCATTTACTTTAATTACATGAAATCCATAATCGGTTCTCACAACATCCGAGATACTCCCTATAGGTGTGTTATAGGCAGCAAATTCAAATGAATATGGTAAACGACCGGCAGGAACAAACCCCATGTGTCCTTGATTTTTCTTTACACTTGGATCAATGGAATATTTCGTAGCGAGAGTTGCAAAATCTTCACCATTAATGGCACATTGTCGTATACTATCAATTAAGGCTTGTTGCTTAAAAATGCTTTTGGTTTCAGGATCTTCCAAAGACACCATTATGTGGCTTACATCTACATCTTCTTTCATTCTGTCGTAAGCTTCGCGTGCTAAACGATCTTCCACCTCTTTATCTTCAAGATATGGTTGTGCCAACTCATTACGATACCCATTGAATTCATTGATAAATGCTCGTGTGGTATCAATACCCGCAGCTTCAGCATCCGCAACTTTCAACTTATAAAGTATGAATATATCTTTATATTCGTCAATAGATTGTTTCTTCTGCTGTTGCAGATTGTTTTTGTTATAAAGATATTCAAATTCGGATAGCTTCACATCCTTATTATTAATTGTCATAACAACAGGTTCTTTTGCTTGAGCATAAGATAATAATGTTGCAGCCGCTATGGCACTAATAAACAGTCTTCTTCTCATCACTATATTCTTTGTATTAAAATTAAAGATTCCATTAATAAAAAAAGTACTAATATATAACGGTAGAATATTTCTAAAATTATATATTAGTACAAATTTTCATTCAATATTATTTTGTCGAGAGATACTATCCTCGGCTATAATTCGGAGCTTCGCTTGTGATGGCTACATCGTGCGGATGACTTTCGGCAACTCCGGCATTGGTTATTCTTGTAAATTGTGCTTTATGCAGAAGCTCTATATTTGCGGCTCCACAGTATCCCATACCTGCTCTCAAACCTCCAAGCATTTGATAAACTACCTCATATATTGATCCTTTATATGGCACACGTGCAGCAATTCCTTCGGGAACAAGTTTTTTATTATCAGTCTCCCCAGCTTGAAAGTATCGATCTTTTGATCCCTTTTCCATTGCTTCCAGCGAGCCCATTCCACGATACGATTTATATTTACGACCGTTGAATATTATAGTTTCACCAGGCGACTCCTCTACTCCAGCCAACATCCCTCCGAGCATCACTGAAAATGCTCCGGCTGCAATAGCCTTTACGATATCACCCGAATATCTTATACCTCCATCGGCAATCAATGGAACCCCTGTGCCCGCAAGTGCTTTTGCCACATCATATACTGCACTCAATTGTGGTACACCCACTCCGGCAATTACGCGAGTGGTACATATTGATCCAGGACCGATTCCTACTTTTACACCATCTGCTCCATTTTCTACAAGATATTTTGCAGCATCTCCTGTAGCAATATTTCCTACTACTACATCAATTTCCGGAAAATTTTCTTTTACTTGTTTCAAAACAGATACTACCCCCTTTGAATGTCCATGTGCAGTATCTATTACAATTGCATCTACTCCGGCTTCTACAAGGGCAGCGGCTCGCACAAGACTATCGCCTGTAACCCCTATTCCGGCAGCTACTCGCAATCTCCCTCGCGAATCTTTGCATGCATGTGGTTTATCTTTTGCTTTGGTAATATCTTTATATGTCACGAGCCCGATTAGCTTCCCCTCTTTGTCAATTACAGGGAGCTTCTCTATTTTATGGCGTTGAAGAATATCAGCAGCCTCTTCGAGATTGGTCGATTGCGATGTGGTTACAAGATTCTCACTTGTCATTACCTCATCTATTTTTCGGCTAAGGTCTTTTTCAAATCTCAGGTCACGATTAGTAACTATACCTACCAAAAATCCGTTGTCGTCAACTACTGGTATACCACCTATGTGATATTCTTTCATCATTCCAAGAGCATCGCTCACAAGTGATCCACGTTTGATAGTTACAGGATCATATATCATTCCGTTTTCGGCTCTTTTCACTGCGTGTACCTGACGCGCTTGTTCTTCGATAGGCATATTCTTGTGAATAACGCCGATACCCCCCTCACGAGCAATCGCAATTGCCAATTGTGCCTCAGTGACGGTATCCATAGCCGCTGACACAAGAGGGACATTCAATGTGATGTTCCGTGAGAATTTTGTTTGAAGATTTACATTGTTGGGTAACACCTCGGAGTAGGAGGGAATGAGTAGGACATCATCGAATGTGAGTCCATCCATTTTAACTCGGTCTGCAATAAATGACATAAAAACGAATGTTTTAAATTTTATTGCACGCAAAATTAATCATTTTATTTCATGTTACCATACTCAACTCCACAAAAAAAATATAATTTCGCTCTAATATTTTAAAATTGAGCCCTCAATCCTATACAGAAGCTTTACGATATAGATATATCCCTATTATCATATACACAACATTAGGAATCCACATTGCAACACGTGGAGATGTATACCCCGACACTGCAAATGTAGCAGTAACAGTAGTAAATAATATATATGAGAAACTTAATGCCAATCCGATACCGAGATTAACCCCCATTCCACCCCTCACTTTGCGGGATGATAATGCCATCCCTATTATAGTAAGAATAAAGGCAGCGGCAGTCATGGCATATCGTCTTTCTAACTCTATTTCAAAATTCTTTATATTGGCAACTCCACGTTGTTTCTGTTTTTCGATATAGGTTTTGAGTTGCGGTGAGGTTAGCATTTCTTGATCATTCTTTGAAATGAGAAAATCTTTTGGCTCTATAGATATAATAGTATCCATCTGTGAGCCTTTACGTATTTCCTCTTTCAATCCATTGAAATCACGGATAAGATAATCGCGTATCTTCCATCTGTACAATGTATCATAGCTCACCGACTGGGCTGTGAGTCTTGATTTTAGCACTTTTTTCTCAAATTTTTCAAGAGAAAAGCGATAGCCCGTTTTAGCATTATTGTCATATCGCGAAATATAGGCAATTACACCGGGTGATACTTGAAGTTGAATATTTGTACCGTAATCCACTTTCTTGTTTTTCACATATTTATTAGTGTATTCTATACGCTTTATATTGGCTGGAGGTATCACATATGCACTCAGATAAAATGTAAGCCCGGCTATTATTGTGGCAGAGATCATATATGGCACAAGTAATCTACGGAAACTTTCCCCACTCGATAATATTGCTATAATTTCGGAGTGATCGGCAAGTTTTGACGTAAAAAATATCACCGCAATAAATGTAAATAGCGGACTGAATTGATTGGCAAAGTATGGCAAGAAATTCCAAAAATAATCGAAAACCGTAGCTTTCAATGGAGCTTCGAGCATTGCATCCAATTTTTCATTAATATCGAAAACTACTACAATAGCCAGCAAAAGAACGATTGAAAAGACATACGATCCCAAAAATTTACGTATAATATATCTATCGAGAATTTTAACTCCCGGGATACGGAAGTTTTTAATATCTTCCCATCTTATTTTTTTATTTTTTTGCCATGTATCTTTCCCATTCTTGCGCGCTGAAGCACACAAATCATTGAAACTCCTTTGTTTTTTATTTTTCTCAGGAGAATCTTTCTGCTTCCTAAATTTTAACGAGGAAAATGGCAAATTAAATTTCATTCTACAGAATATTATAATCGTCTGGTAACATTTATCACCATTTCATCTTTCCAAGGCTTGAAATCACCGGCTAATATGTGCTTGCGCGCTTCACCCACAAGCCACAAATAAAATGCAAGGTTATGAATAGAAGCAATTTGCATGGCAAGCAATTCTTGACTTATGAAAAGATGGCGCAAATAAGCCTTTGAATATTGAATATCGACATATGAGGCTCCATCTTCTTGGATAGGAGAAAAGTCGTCTGCCCATTTTTTATTACGCATATTCATTATGCCATGACGAGTAAACAACATCCCGTTGCGCCCATTGCGAGTAGGCATCACACAATCCATCATATCCACCCCTCTTTCTATCGCTTCAAGGATATTCGCTGGTGTTCCCACTCCCATTAAATAGCGAGGTTTATCTGTCGGTAGAATTTCATTTACCAATTCAATCATTTCATACATTTTCTCGGTAGGTTCCCCTACAGCCAATCCTCCGATTGCATTCCCTTCTGCGCCGAGATCGGTTACAAATTTTGCTGAGTCTTTACGCAAATCGGGATATACACATCCTTGTACTATTGGGAAAAATGCTTGTTTATATCCGTATTTTCCCTCTGTTTCATTGAAGTGATTCCAACCACGTTGAAGCCAACGTTGTGTAAGGCCCAACGATTTTTTTGCATAGTCATACTCTGCAGTGCCCGGAGGACATTCATCAAGAGCCATCATTATATCGGCACCTATAGAACGTTGAATATCCACTACACCCTCGGGTGTAAATAAATGTTTTGACCCATCAATATGAGAACGAAAATATGCCCCCTCTTCTTTTAGTTTCCTGTTTGAAGAGAGAGAGAATACTTGAAATCCACCACTATCGGTAAGAATAGGTCCGTTCCAACTATTAAACTTATGCAGTCCACCTGCTTGTTCTAAAATATGAGTTCCGGGACGCAAATAAAGATGATATGTATTTCCCAGAATTATCTGAGCCTTTATATCATCACGCAATTCATGTGCATGCACGGCTTTCACCGAGCCCACCGTTCCCACCGGCATGAATATAGGGGTTTGAATGTCGCCGTGAGCAGTCTTCACCACCCCTGCACGAGCATTACTATTTTTATCAGTAGTTACTAATTCAAAATCCATAAAAAATTGTTCCTTTATTTTCAGCCTACAAAGATAGTGTAAATGGGTGCAAACTAAAAGTAGAACCTGATGTTTTCACTTTTATTTGTATCGCATCCACTTAATCATTTCTTTCAAAGATGGTTTCTTGCCATACATAAATATACCTACACGATAAATCTTGGCGGCTAACCACACTACAGCGATAAATGAAGCAAATAGAATCACAAGCGACACAATAACTTCCCACGCCGGCACTCCGAAAGGGATGCGACCGAGCATCACAATGGGAGATGTAAGAGGAATCATTGAGCACCACACAGCCAATTGACTATTCGGATCTTGCATAACTGTCGTAAGAATAATAAAGCCTAAAATGATTGGCAATGTTATTGGTAATTGCAATTGGGATGCATCTTGAATATTATCTACAGCTGATCCTACGGCTGCAAACATCGCCGCATAGAGTAGAAATCCACCAATCAAAAACAGCAATAGATATACAAGAATCTGAATTATAAATCCTATATCACTTACCATAAGAAGAGCCTGTATCAACTCTGGATCTATAGAAGATGGTGCAGTTGCGGCAGAACTCGAACCAGCCATTGCTATACCTTGTGCTATATTTTCAGGCAAAAATAATGGAATCATGGAAGCTACTCCCACTATAAGTGCTCCCCATATAAAAATTTGAAGAGCAGCCACACTCGCCACACCAAGAATTTTACCAAGCATCAAATAAAATGGGCTTACAGATGAAACCATCACCTCAAGTACCCGAGAGCTTTTCTCCTCGATTACACTGGTCATCACCATCTGACCATATAATAACAGGAACATATATAGGAACAATCCGAGAGCCATTCCAAGTGCATAGGACATCATTGATGATGTTTTAGCCTCTTCCCCTTCCGATTCATTTTTGAAGGATTGTATCGATACATCGGTTTTTACTTCTTTCAGAATCTTATTTAAATCTGTAATATTATATCCTTTCAATTTTTCATCTTCAATGATTTTTTTCATTTGTGATGATATATTATTTTCTACACTCATCGAAGCCACACTGTTGAGAAATAGTTTTACATTTGAGGGATTATTTACGATATCATCTCCGATTATCAAAATTGCATAACTATCAGTAAATTTCGCACGTGCAGAATCTGCAGCAAGTTTTGTTTCAAGAAAAACGACTTCACCGGTGTTCTCCAACTTATTCATTATAATTCCACTATTATCTATCACTACCACCTCCTTAGTGTCAGGATTAGACAATAGGAGAAATAATACCGGCGAAAACATTAACCCGATTATAAATAAAGGAGTAAGAATTGTAACTATTATAAAACTCTTTTTCTTGGTGCGCTCTGAAAATTCACGACCAATTATTATGCCCAAGTTATTCTTCATTAATCTGATTTTTTAAGTTATAATCTTGTACTGTTTTAATAAAAATATCGTTCATGGTTGCGATATTTTCCACAATAGAATGAATTTCAACAACTTCATTCGCAATAGATATTACATCTTTAAGAGAGCTATCTGGTAGAATTTCAATTTTAGATTCTTTAATTTCCTGTGTATCATTATTGGTCATTATCACAGAAGCATGATTTTTAAGAGCCATCTCAAGGGATACCGCATCACCTTTGAAAGTCATTGTACGCGTATTATCACAATATTGACGGCGAATGTCTTCAACATTGCCCGATAATATATTGTGAGATTTATTAATTAAAGTTATATGGTCGCATATCTCCTCTACGCTCGTCATATTGTGAGTGGAAAAAATCACGGTTGCGCCCTGTTTATTTAGCTCCAAAATCTCTTCTTTGAGCATATTTGCATTTATTGGGTCGAATCCTGAAAAAGGTTCATCGAAAATAAGCAATTTAGGCTGATGCAATACTGTGGTTATAAACTGTACTTTTTGAGCCATACCTTTCGATAATTCCTCTACTTTTTTACCCCACCAATCAGTAATATCAAATTTCTCAAACCATGCTTGTAATTGCTTCCTGGCTTCTTGATTTGAAAGACCTTTTAATCGTGCAAAAAACAAGGCTTGATCTCCAACCTTCATTTTCTTGTACAACCCTCTTTCTTCCGGTAAATATCCAATATGATAAATATCACTTTGACATAGCTGATGTCCGTTTAGTATTACTTTTCCACTATCCGGAGCTGTAATATGATTAATAATCCTAATCATAGTTGTCTTTCCTGCCCCATTTGGACCAAGAAGTCCATAAATACTACCTTCCGGCACATTAAACGAAACATTATCCAATGCAGTATGTGAAGCATAATGCTTGGAAACATTCTCAACTTGTAGTAAATCCATAAACTCTATCCTTTATTTGAATAATTTTGACAAAACTACTAAAAATAAAGGACACAGCATATTATAATGAAATTAAATCCCCGGTTTTGGTATCAATAAGGTGTTGATTACTGCTTCCACAAAAGAGAAGTGATGAATCTTTCTTTGACAATTCGAAGCGACCATCCACGAGTACATCCACATATTCCATTAATTGCATGAATAATGAAGATTGACATATCTCCGCCCAAGTGTATCCTGTGTAGCACCATATTGTTTTACGTAGGGTATCTTTTATTGCTTTCGCAAGCGGTATTAATTTGTCACATTGCTCCATAGGATCTCCTCCGGAGAATGTGACATTAAAATCATTTTCTTCGATAACTCTAAGAATACTTTCTATCGACATTTCAACACCACCTTTGGAATCCCACGATTGCGGATTATGACACCCCTCGCAGCGATGCCGACAGCCGGCAAAATAGATAGAGGTTCTTAATCCGGGACCATCCACAGATGTACCCTCAACTATTTTGAGTACACGAAGTTTTATTTCAAGATTATTATTCATGAATCACACGATCATGCAATTCGGCAAGCTTTGCTTGATTCCAACGATCGGTTGTGCCTACCAAGTAGCCGGTAATACGTTGCAATTTATCAATATCTTCACTTCCACATTTAGGGCAAGTTTTCAAATCTTCAACTGCATCTTCATATCCACATCCCAAACATCTGTTGCGATTGTGATTCACTGAACAGTAACCGATGTTGTGTTTGTCCATTAAATCTACTATATCAGAGATAGCTTCAGGGTTGTGTGTGGCATCACCATCGATTTCGACATAAAAAATATGTCCGCCACGAGTAAGTTCATGATATGGAGCTTCAACCTTTGCCTTATGTCGTGGCGAGCAATGATAATACACTGGCACATGATTAGAGTTGGTGTAATATTCCCTATCTGTCACCCCTGTTATCTCACCAAATGTTTTACGATCTTTTGAAGTGAATTTACCCGATAGCCCCTCAGCCGGTGTAGCAAGAACGCTGAAATTATGCCCAAATTTTTCTGAAAATTCATTGGCACGACTACGCATGTGCGACACAATTCGCAAACCGAGTTTCTGACTTTCCTCACTTTCTCCATGATGTTTTCCGGTTAGAGCCACAAGAGCCTCAGCCAAGCCAATAAAACCGATGCCTAAAGTACCTTGATTAATTACACTCTCTATTGTATCGGTAGATTTCAAATTTTCGCTACCGTTCCATAATCTTGTCATTAACAAAGGGAATTGTTTGGCAAGTGCCGTGCGCTGAAAATCGTATCTGTCGCAAAGTTGTCTTGCAACAACATCAAGAGTTTCATCAAGTTTTTTGAAAAACAATTCGATTCTCTCTTGCCCATCTTTGATATTCATAACTTCGATTGCCATTCTCACAATATTCAGGGTGGTAAACGATATATTTCCTCGTCCTATCGAAGTTTTTTCGCCATATCTATTTTCAAACACTCGTGTACGGCATCCCATGGTAGCTACTTCATATTTGTAGCGTTCGGGATCGTTAGCATCCCATTTTTCATGATGATTAAATGTTGCGTCAAGATTCACAAAATTTGGAAAGAAACGGCGTGCTGTTACTTTACAAGCATATTTATACAAGTCATAATTCGGATCTTCCGGTAGATAGCTGACTCCCCTTTTTTTCTTCCATATTTGAATCGGGAAAATAGCCGTAGCACCATTACCTACTCCTTCGTAAGTGGATGTAAGAAGTTCACGAATTACACATCGACCTTCGGCAGATGTATCAGTTCCATAGTTGATTGAGCTAAACACTACTTGATTTCCACCACGGCTATGAATAGTGTTCATGTTGTGAATAAACGCTTCCATTGCCTGATGCACACGCCCAACTGTACGATTAATGGCGTGCTGAAGGATTCTCGCCTCACCTTGCAATCCATCAAGAGGTTGGGTGATAAAATCCTTTATTTCTTTATTATATAAGGACGAATAATCTTCATCCGAAAGATTTTCAAGATTTTTCACTTCCTCAATAAATGAGCTACGTACAAATGGAGCCAAATAGAAATCGAATGCCGGAATTGCTTGTCCGCCATGCATTTCATTTTGTGCCGTTTCCATTGAGATACAAGCTATAATGCTCGCCGTCTCTATGCGTTTAGCAGGACGGGATTCACCATGTCCGGCTGTAAATCCATATTTCAATATTCTATCCAATGGATGCTGTACACAGGTGAGACTCTTGGTAGGATAATAATCTTTGTCATGTATATGCATATATCCATGACGCACAGAATCACGCACCTCGGCACCCAGTAGATAATCGTCTACGAATGGTTTTGTGGTCTCACTCGCAAATTTCATCATCATCCCGGCTGGAGAATCGGCATTCATATTGGCATTCTCCCTGGTGATTTCATTATTCTTTGCTTCGATAATGCTCAGAAAGATGTCGCGCGTGTGAGCTCTTCTCGCAATGCTGCGTTGGTCGCGATAAGCAATGTAACGCTTTGCCACCTCCTTGCGGGGCGACGACATTAACTCAAGTTCTACACGATCTTGAATCTCCTCAACCGTCATTCGCTCTTTACCTTTTGTAGATATACGATCGGTGATTTTTTGTATCAGAGATTCATCCTCCCCGATTTCAGTTTGGAGCATTGCTTTGCGTATCGCAGCTTTAATTTTTTCTTCGTTATAGCCCACGACACGTCCATCGCGCTTCACAACTACTTGTATCATCTTTCTGTAATTTATAGTGTTAATGAATTTACCGGAGGTATTTTCTCCATATCTTCCGACAATACAAAGCTACTTAAATTTACAAATACAAGCAACAATATGCATAAAATATTTATAATAAAAAATATTTTGGAAAACTTTTTAGCCATCTCATAAATATAAACACCTGCAAATCTG
>CAZYEO010000065.1:0-13242 GCA_964646495.1 uncultured Muribaculaceae bacterium | reverse complement strand
GAAAACTTTTAGAACGACTCGCGTTTTTTATTTTAAAATTTCGAGCATCGTATTAGATTTAAGCATTGTTTCATTCCATTCATCAATAGCAATAGAATTTTTAGTAAGCCCACCTCCAATATATATACAATATTTTGAAGAATCAAATTCAACCGATCGAAGATTTACATATAGATCATATCTATCTCCCGATGACACATATCCTACATATCCACCATAATATTTGCGATTATGCCCCTCTATTGCTTCGATAAACTTTACCGCTTCATCCTTTGGAATACCAGCAAGTGCAGGAGTGGGATGAAGGTTTCGACATAAAAATTCAATATCTCCTTTAGTTTTTATCTTACCCACAAAATCATTGCAAAGATGTTCTACCCCTCCTGCGCCACGAGTGTAGAGTGCAGAGATTTGGAAATCAATATTCCTTTCATTTAATTTATCTGCAATATATTGTGCCACAAAAGCCTGCTCTTCAATCTCTTTATCACCCCACCCTCCCATAGTACCTGCTGGACGAGAACCGGCAAGAGCCATAGTCGAAATTATATTTTCATGGCATGATAAATAACGTTCGGGCGAAGCTCCCATCCACCAACCGGATTCTTGTGTAAAAAAGAAAAAGCGATAAGCATGAGGATATTTCTCTATCATTGTTGCAAATCTATTGATCTGCTTTTGGGGATCCCACACATCATTTTCACAAATCACCCTCGACAACACTATCTTTGAAAGCTTCCCCTCACGTAACGCCACTATCGATGCCTCTGCTTGCTTCATATAGGATGATTGTAGCGTAGAATCCTCTTTAATCTTGTCAATCACCTCTCTTGATGGCGTATCTTCATATAATAGATAATCGTTTGCTCCAAGTTGATCATATATAATACAGGATGGTGTCGCAGATAACTCAATAAAAGGATGTATGATGAAATATTCCTCTTTCGGAGAACTATTTATTTGTACCCCAAAACACAAATTATCATCATCAGGCAAGCAATATGCAAAAAATCGCGCTTGATTTCTCACTGCCTTTTCAATAGCTTGCATCGCAGCCTTATTATCCCCCTCCATCATATCCTAATTCTCCACCTCGCCAATCAACTCAAATGGCATAGCTTCTTTTATTCGCACATTATAGAATTTACCGATTTCCAACGGTGTATCACTATTAATAAGAACTTCGGGATCCACTTCCGGAGAGTCATATTGAGTGCGCCCCACATAATACGCATCTTCAAGGCGATCTATGATAACACGCTGAACGGTTCCTATTTTTGATTCATTCAGTTCAAGAGATATACCCTCTTGAATTTCCATCAATTCGTCTAATCTATCATTTTTCACCTCTTGCGATATAATGTCCGATAGATTTTTGGCTGCATAAGTATCATCCTCTTCACAATATGCAAATGCGCCCATACGATCAAATTTAATATTCTTCACAAATTCTTTCAATTCTTCATATTCCGATTCTCCCTCGCCGGGAAATCCCACCATAAGAGTAGTGCGAATATGTATCCCCGGAACCTCTTCACGCAATCTTTTTATAAGTGCAAACGTACCCTCTTTATCTATATGACGACGCATATTTTTCAACACGCTATCACTAATATGCTGAAGAGCAATATCGATATACTTACATACATTATCATATTTAGCCATTACAGGCAATAAGTCGTAGGGGAACTGTGCCGGATAAGCATAATGCAAGCGTATCCACTCCACACCGGGCAGATTTGCCATAGCTTCTACCAAATGAGCCAGTCGCATTTCGCCATAAATATCAATTCCATAAGATGATAAATCTTGAGCGATTACATTAAATTCTTTAACACCCCTATCTACAAGCATTTTCACCTCATCGATAATCTCATCTATTGGGCGAGATGTGTGTCGTCCTGTAATTATAGGTATAGCACAAAATGCACAAAAACGGTTACACCCTTCAGATACCTTTATATAGGCATGATGTGAGGGTGTGGTGATTTTACGATCATATTTCAATGTAGGTGGGTTCTCTTTTTTCAAATCAGAAATTAAATTATCCCAATTGAATTTACCATAAAATTTATCAACCTCCGGCAATTCTCCTTGTAAATCTTTAAGATATCGTTCGGCAAGACACCCCATAACAAAGAGCTTTCCTATTTTGCCCTCGTTTTTAGCTTCAACATATTGAAGTATCGTATTTATAGACTCTTCTTTCGCATCACCGATAAAGCCACATGTATTTATTACAACGACGTCACCACACACCTTATCTGAATCGTGCGCAACCTCATATCCCAAATCCTCAAATCGTTTGAGCAAACGTTCTGAATCCACAAGATTTTTTGAGCATCCAAGGGTAATTATATCTATTCTATTTTTTTTCATCTTTTATCTACATATTAAAAGGGGAGCTTAACGGCTCCCCTTTATTTAAGCCCATATAGGGTAATATTGTTTAGTTCTTGTTACTTCCGAAAAGTGAATTTACAAATTCTTTTTTGCGGAATACCTGTAAATCTTCCATTCCTTCTCCGAGTCCTATATATTTCACAGGAATTTTGAATTGATCGCTGATACCAATCACAACACCACCCTTGGCTGTGCCATCGAGTTTCGTTATAGCCAATTCATTAACCTCTGTAGCTGCCACAAATTGCTTTGCTTGTTCAAATGCGTTTTGTCCGGTAGAACCATCAAGCACTAAGAGTACCTCATGCGGAGCTCCAGGAACAACTTTTTGCATTACATTTTTTATCTTGGTAAGCTCATTCATAAGTCCTACCTTATTATGTAGACGACCAGCAGTGTCAATAATAACCACATCAGCACCATTGGCTTTAGCCGAAGTTACAGTATCAAATGCAACCGAAGCCGGATCACTACCCATCTTTTGCTTAATCACCGGCACTCCTGTTCGCACGCCCCAGATATCCAACTGCTCAACAGCTGCTGCGCGAAATGTATCGGCAGCACCAAGCACTACCTTATTCCCGGCTTTTTTAAATTGATAAGCAAGCTTACCAATCGTAGTAGTTTTCCCGACCCCATTCACACCTACAACCATTATCACATAGGGCTTCTTCGATTCGGGAACCATAAAATCGCCATCAACACCCGAATCTTTCTCGGTGAGCATATCTGTAATTTCCTCACAAAGCAACGCATTAAGCTCAGAAGAATTGACATATTTATCCCTCTCGACACGTTTTTCTATACGGTCAAGAATCTTCAACGTCGTTTCGACTCCCACATCCGAGGAGATAAAAACTTCTTCAAGATTATCCAGTACTTCGTCGTCAATCTTCGACTTACCTGCAATTGCACGTGCCAGTTTAGAGAAAACGCCCTCTTTTGTCTTAGATAACCCTTTGTCTAACGTCTCTTTTTTTTCTTTTGAGAAAAAATTAAATATACCCATTTTTAGCGATCTTTTAATTGGTTACAAAGATAACACAAGCCTACACAAAATAAAAGTGAAATCCATGTTTTTAGATTATTATTTTCATCCTCTATCTTATTATTATTTATCCAATTAGGTAGAAAATAAATTATACCCTATTTCTATTAATATTTCTCCCACAAAGGACATCATTGGTCTTTATGCGACAAAAGCCCCTACGCTTAACGCGCAGAAGCTATGTCTATTTAGGAAAAATATATGCTGTAATTATTTCAACGCTTCTTTAACTGCGTCGTTAGGCATCATTTCTTCTTTGAAAGTATAAGCACCTGTCTTAGGCGATTTCACCATTTTGATGACTTTGCTAAAGGTACGACCTTCACCCTTTTGTAATGACGCAACGGTTTTCTTTGCCATGACTCAAATATTATTTAATTTCTTTATGAACAGTGATTTTCTTTAGAATTGGATTGTATTTTTTCAATTCTAATCTCTCTGTGGTATTTTTTCTGTTTTTTGTAGTAATATAACGAGATGTGCCAGGCATACCACTTGCCTTGTGCTCCGTGCATTCAAGAATTACTTGAACTCTATTACCTTTAGCTTTCTTTGCCATTGTTTTAACCTTCTACTGTTTTAATTTTTGTTAAATACCCTTTGCTTGCTGCTTGCTTCATGGCAGCGTCAAGTCCAATCTTGTTGATTGTACGCAAACCAGCAGCCGTGATTGAGAGGCTAATCCACGTTTGTTGTTCTACCCAGAAAAACTTTTTGGTGAAAAAGTTTACGTTAAATTTACGTTTTGTCCGTCTTTTAGAGTGCGATACATTGTTTCCTGTCATCGCCTTCTTGCCTGTTATTTGACAAATTTTCGACATGGCTATATTATTTTTATTGTTTCTTATTAATTCCTCAAAACAGAGTGCAAAGTAAGCGATTTTTACCGAAACGACCAAATATAATTAAAACAATTATCCTCTTTTTTTGCTTTTTTGGATAATCATCTTTGTTTTAGCTGTTTAATCATCTGTATTAGAGCAGCTGTTGTAGCCCTATCAATCACTCTGGTTCTATCTCCGGCAAAATGATATTTCTCAGCTATGCAATTTTCGCCTATCATCGTTGCAATCCATACCGTTCCAACAGGTTTCTCATTCGAGCCACCACCGGGACCGGCAATACCCGATGTGGAAATAGCACAATCTACTCCCAATTCTTTTATAGCACCCACACACATTTGCTTTACAGTTTCTTCGCTCACTGCACCCACACTGTCGAGAATATTTTGAGAAACACCTAATATAGATTTTTTTACGGAGTTGGAATAACTCACAATCGATCCATTAAAATAATCACTACTTCCGGGAATAGCGGTTATCTGATGTGCAATATTACCACCTGTACAACTTTCAGCTGTTCCCACTGAAATATTGCGCTCTCGTAATATATCGCCCATTATTTCAGCCAATGATTTATCGTCATCACATATTATATCTACACCTATTATATTATGAAGTTGCACGCTCAATCGATTCATATCTCTTTTAAGCCGATCCCCATCCTGGCTCATTCCACTTAGCCGCAATCGTATAACACCTGGTTTTGGAAGATATGCGAGTTTTATATAATCAGGAATTTCACGTTCGAACTCTTCCAATTTCATGGCGAGCACAGATTCACTATAATTTATAACTATAAAAGTGCGATATTCGATATGATCATCGGCATTAAAGTGTGCCAATAGTTGTGGTATTACTTCTCGCGCCATCATTATCTCCGTTTCAAATGGTACTCCCGGCATTGATACCAAAACCTTTCCATCCTTTTCAAACCACATAATCGGTGCTGTGCCAACCTTATTCTGAATTACACGGCATGACGAGGGTACATAGGCTTGAGCGGCAGTCAATGGATTTATTTTAAGATGTCGTTTTTCCACGACCTCATTCACATTTGCCTCTACCTCTTTATCATAAATCAATTCGCCTCCGAAATATCCACAAAGGGCATCTTTTGTAATATCATCCTTCGTAGGACCAAGTCCACCAGTGGTGAGTACTACATCGGTTTCTTTAAGGGCTTCATTTACAGCTTCTTCAATAGCGCCACGATCATCAGCTATTACGCGCACACTTTTCACACTCCACCCATAGGGCTGAATATGGCGGGCAATCCACCCGGAATTAGTATCGATTACCTGCCCAATAAGCAGTTCATCTCCGATAGCTATAATGGAAATTTCCATATTAAAAATATTATTACAACTCTACTCTTGCATAAGGTGTTACATCCATCGGGCAAAAGTCTTTATTGATATACTTAAAATAACCGGCAACTGCTATCATTGCAGCATTATCGGTCGTAAATGATCTTTTTGGGATAAATGCTTTGATACCATTTTTATTGCAATATTCTTGTACGGCATTGCGCACTCCCGAATTAGCCGAAACACCACCCCCAATAGCAAGTTGCTTAATCCCTGTAAGTTTCATAGCCTTATCAAGTTTATCCATCAATATAGCTATTATCGTAGCTTGCAATGATGCTGCCAGATCCGCCATATTTTCCTCTACAAAATTGGGATTATCTTTTTTTGCATCGCGCAATGTGTAAAGAAAAGATGTTTTCAATCCGCTAAAGCTATAATCAAGTCCTTGTATATGTGGTTTATTGAATTTAAATTTCTTAGGATCGCCCTCTTGTGCAAGCCTATCTATATGAGGACCTCCGGGATATGGCAATCCCATTACCTTGGCACATTTATCAAATGCTTCACCTGCTGCATCGTCAATAGTTTGCCCCAACACCTCCATGTTACTGTATGAGTTTACCTTGATAATTTGTGAATTTCCACCCGACACCAACAAGCACATATAAGGAAATTGGGGAATTTCAGTATTTTCATCCTCTTTAATAAAATGAGACAGCACATGTCCATGAAGATGATTTACATCCACGATTGGAATATTGAGAGCTAAAGTCAATCCTTTAGCAAAAGATGTACCGACCAATAAGGATCCCAAAAGTCCGGGACCACGAGTAAAGGCGATTGCATTTATATCATTCTTAGTTATACCTGCTTGTCGTATTGCTTCCGACACTACCGGTACTATATTTTGCTGGTGAGCGCGCGAAGCAAGTTCCGGCACTACCCCACCATAAAGTTCATGTACTTTCTGACTTGCAATTACATTTGACATTAAAATGCCATCCTTAATCACAGCAGCCGAAGTATCGTCACACGACGATTCTATTCCCAAAATTATTACACTCATTCTTCTTTTTTGTTTCCGCTTGAAAATAATAGCGCAAAGTTACATATTATCCTCACTAAACATTAAAATCCGAGTAATTAAATTATTAAAATCTTATGCCAGCAGAAAGATTAAGAGTGCCCACAATATCTACAAGCGAATATTTATCGGAAGAAAACCAATTAGTACTATACTGCCCTAAAAAACCTACAAAGTATCGGGATATATTATAGACTGCCGATATTTTTAACGAGGCGTTTACTGAGAATACATCTTTACTACCTACTACCGATGAAAGGTCAGTGTGCTTCCATCCGAGTGAGGGTAACAATAGTGTCCCCACAAGCCACCTTTTACCTAAAGCCCAATTGTAGCCATAACCAAATATAAAACCGTAATCATTATAACGGAATTTCAAATTAGGTATCGAGCCAGGAATTTGAGCTTTTAAGTTATCAGGCAACCCGGAAAAATCAAAATTAAAATCATGGGTTGATAGTGTGAAACCGGTAAAAAAAGACCCTGCACTTTTTTTCTGAATGCGCGAGAACCCGAATGCTGCGGCATAAGAGTATTTTTGATGATTGAATATATAATTTATTTCGGCTCCGTATGATTCCGCTTCTACACCATCAAAATCATACGTTACTTTTTGTTTTTTCAGATCACCGAAACGCACTATTTTCCCTTTTGAATTATTTTTAAAATAATATGCATTGAATACCACACGGCTCGAAGCAAATGAAAAATTAGTTCGGTTTCTTGAGGGTGAATTGGGTTTAAAAGCATTTTTCACATCTATCATATAACTTACCGATACAGCACGATACCCGATGGAAGCTCCGACATGAAACACCATATCAGATGCTATATTTATTCTATTATTGCTCGGCAGATCCAATGAGTATGCATCGATCCAATCTTCATTTTTTATTCTTGCATTAAAATATTTCCCAGTTCCTGCTATATAAGCAGTATCGTAAGAATTAAATGTACGATCCACCCATTTGTATGTTTTCAATATTATATTATTTTCTCCGAGAATTGAATCTAAACTTGGTACTTTTTTCATGGAATATGCGGAGATTGATCCACAAGAAATCACGACTATAATCACAATATAACGCAAGAACATTCTAAACATTTTTTTATTTTTTTCATTTACGCAAAGATAAATTATATAATCTTCCCCTGCAACAACTTTCCGTGTATATAACCTACAAAAACAGACAATCGCAAAATAATCGTAGGGATAAATAAATTTGATATAATAGATATATCTTTGTATTATCCGTATACCGTTTTTTTCGTACTTTTGTGCAGATATGAGAAGATTAAAATTCACTTACCATATAATACGTAGTATTCTTGTTAGTGCGATAGCTGTCGCACTTGGTATTTATATTATCCTTTTATTGATTCTATCATCTCCGGGAGCTCAAAATAAAATTAGAGAAATAGGTGAGGAGGAATTAAGCAAACTGTTGCACACAGAGGTGACAATAGGCAAGATTTCTATTGCGCCATTCAATCAAGTAATGCTATATGATGTGGATGTTGCCGATCAGAAAGGTGACAAACTATTAAAAGTATCCAAAATAGGTGCAGGTATAAGTCTTTATAATTTAATTATGAGGCAACGGCTTGTATTCACCTACGCAGAAATAATCGGGTTAGAAGGAGCTATAACAAAATCAACTCCAGAGTCACCTACAAATATGCAGTTTATCATCGACGCATTAAGCTCAAAGGAGAAGAACAAGCCTCCCACAGCATTTGACCTTAAAATATATAATGTAGTTATTCGTAAAGGTTCCGTATCCTACGACATATTGTCGGAGCCACGCAACGAGGAAAAATTTGATAAAAATCATATCAAAATTTCAAATCTTACTGCCGATATAGCCCTTCCTCGTCTTAAAAATGATGATTTTATTATTAACATAAAGCGACTTGCTCTACGTGAAGAGTGCGGATTTGATCTTAAAAATCTTGCTGCAGAAATCGAAATTACAAAAAACAAAATTCAAGTAAATGGACTTCGCATAGAGTTGCCAAATTCTATAATTAATCCAGAACCAATTATATTGGAGTTTAATAATTTGAATAAAATAGGTGAAGAGTTACCATCCATACCTATCAATTTTAATTTAGCCAATGGAAGCATTGTACTACACGACTTGCGTGGGTTCGTTCCAAAATTTTCTAATTACAACGATCCCATGCAGATTACGTTTGCAGCAAGAGGAACACTCAATAAGTTATCAATTCCAGTTCTTAATGTCACGACTGCAAACGAACGTATAGCCATCGACATTTCCGGAACAATTTATGATTTTCTCAGAAAAGGAGAGTTAAGAGCAGAAATTCCACATATTGAAATCAAAGCAAAAGCTGCTGAAATAGCAAATATTACTTCTCGGTTTACTAATTTATCCCCACAAGCCTCATCAATAATATCCAATTGTGGAAATATTAGTTTTGAAGGCTCAATGAAAGGCTCATCAACCAATCTAAATTTAAATGGTAATCTTACTACATCGTTGGGCGCAATATATCTAAATGGCGATTTTTCTCGGAGTGGCGAAAATAATATAAATATGCAATTCAACGGCAATGTAAATACTTCTTCATTCAAACTCGGAGAATTGCTCAATAAAACAAATCTGCTCGGCGAAACCTCATTCAAGGTTAAGCTAAACGCTCTTAAATCAAAGGATAATATTTCTGGGATGGTAAATGGGCTTATTGATTTTTTAGATTTTAAAGGATATAGATACAGCGTGATATCCACCGATATGAGTTTTGACAAATCAAAATATGAGGGTGTATTGAGTATTGATGATCCTAATCTTAAACTTGCAATAACAGGACTTGCTAATCTCAAGGGGGTGGATTCTCAATTTGACCTTACCCTTAACACCGAGAGAGCAAATCTCGCACAATTAAATCTCGATCATAAGCATCCTAATCACACATTATCTCTATTTATGGATGCTTCATTTACAGGCAATAATTTAGATAATGCCGATGGTTCTTTATTTATTAATGGCATTAAATTTATAGATAATGAAAACAAAGGAATAAAAATAGATCATGTATCGATTGAAGCTCATAATAGCGCAAAGCCACAAAATATTACAATAGATTCCGACATTATTAACGGCACAATCATCGGGTTCTACGACTTCAAATGTCTCATTCCGGCTGCTAAAGAAATATTGTCGCATGCATTCCCTACTCTATTCATTTCACAACATAATCATAATAATAATTGGATTGCCAATAATTTCAAATTTAATTTCACAATCGAACCCAACAACCAATTGACGGATTTTTTCAATACTCCTGTGCGACTTATTCATCCTATTACACTCACTGGAGAGATGAATGAAACAGCCGGGATAATGAATCTCTCGCTAAATGCACCTT
Organism: uncultured Muribaculaceae bacterium; assembly: GCA_964646495.1. Classification (GTDB taxonomy): domain Bacteria; phylum Bacteroidota; class Bacteroidia; order Bacteroidales; family Muribaculaceae; genus HGM05232. The sequence goes on along the minus strand of CAZYEO010000065.1, from coordinate 3,162 downwards.
ATTTACAGCAGAAAAACAAAGTGATTGAAAACAGCTCACTAAACATAAACATCGACAACAGCCAAGATTATTGTGGATTAAAATTAAATACACTTATCCCAAACCAAAAGGGTAATATTTCGCTCGCACTTGCAGCAAACGGCGCTAACGATCGCATAGACACCGATTTATCGTGGTGGGTGGCAAGGAATCGCGATTTTCACGGTAAAGTGAACTTATCGGCCCTTATCAATAGAAATGATGATAATAAATTAAGTGCTGATATATCTATTAACCCCACCGAACTTGTGTTTAATGATACAACGTGGAATCTCAATCCCGCTAAAATTAATATCAGTCCCGACCCGATTATAAGTATAGATGGATTTGATGTCAGATGTGACAAGCAATTTGTAAAAATAAATGGTAAGATATCTAATAATCCCGATGACCAATTATTGGTGGCTCTGAGCGATATTAATCTTGATTATATTTTCCAAACGTTGGAAATAAACAATGTGGCCTTTGGTGGTAGAGCCACCGGGGAATTCAATGCCTCGAGCCTTCTCACCAAAACACCAATTTTAGCTACTCCCAATCTCCACGTCGAAGGATTTTCATATAATAATGCTCCTTTCGGTATTGCTGATATAGAAAGCCATTGGGATCCTCACACCAAGGGAATTAATATCAATGCTATTATAAGCCAAGCCAACGGATTCAAATCGGAGGTTCATGGGTCTATATTCCCAACAATGGACTCTTTATATCTTGATTTTGAAGCAAGAAAACTTGATGTGAGATTTCTAAAACCATTTTTAGCAGCAATTACCACCGATATTCAAGGTTATGGATCGGGAAATGCCACTCTTTTTGGGAACTTCAAGCGTATAGATTTACGTGGGGATATTTTAGCTGAAGATTTGAGATTAAAAATAGATTATATTAATACTTACTACACTACTACAGATTCCGTGAAATTACGACCCGGATATATTCAACTCAAGAATATTACTCTCAAAGATAAGTATGGTAAAACAGCAATTCTCAATGGGTCAGTATCTCACAGTTATTTTCATGATGCATCATTTAACTTCTCGATTACAAAAGCAAATGATTTTTTATGCTTCGATATTCCATCATCTATCAGCCCCACTTGGTATGGTACAATTTATGGAAACGGATCTGCATTTATCACCGGAGAACCGGGTGAAGTAAACATCGATGTGAATATGGCTACTGCTGCCAATTCAAAATTCACATTTGTACTCTCAAACACGCAAGCAGCCGGCGACTATACTTTTATCACAATTGTGGATAGAGACAAACGAAATATAAATATAACCGAGTTGGATACTCTACCGGAATTGGTGCGCCAATTGAAAATGCCTAAAATTGAAACGAAAGGACTTCCCTCAACAGTAAACCTTAATATTCAAGTAGAAGCGACACCTTTGGCTCAACTTAATCTTATAATGGATCCCGTAGGTGGCGATCGCATCAAATCCACAGGTAGCGGAAATTTACGATTGACTTATAATTCAACTGATGATGATATAAAGATGTTTGGTAATTATACACTTGAAAAGGGAAACTATAATTTCACCCTACAGGATATTATCATCAAGGACTTTAATATTAAGGAGGGAAGCTCAATAAGTTTTCACGGCGACCCGTTATTTGCCAGTCTGAATATTGGAGCTACATATAATCTGAATGCTAACCTTACAGATCTTGATGAATCATTTGCGCAGGATAAAGACCTTAATCGCACAAATGTACCGGTGCATGCTGTACTCAATGTGAATGGAGATATAAAGCAACCAGCAATTTCGTTCGACATAGAATTTCCCACCCTCACTCAAGAGGCATATCGAAAGGTAAAGAGTATTATTAGCACAGAAGATATGATGAACAGACAGATTATTTATCTATTGGCTCTAAACAGATTCTATACCCCAGAATACATGGGAAATACGAACAAAAATAATGAATTTGCCTCTGTAGCATCCTCTACTCTCTCTTCACAGCTCAGCAACATATTGGGGCAATTGAGTGAAAATTGGAGCATTTCTCCTAATTTCCGTACTGAAAAGGGAGATTTCTCTGATATGGAGGTAGATATTGCTTTATCGAGCCAATTGCTCAACAACCGGCTACTGTTTAATGGTAACTTCGGTTATCGTGACAAATCATTGAATGCCAATAGCAGTAATTTTATTGGTGACTTTGACATCGAATACTTACTCACTAAAAATGGGAACATTAGATTGAAAGCATACAATCACTACAACGATCAAAATTACTATATAAAGAGCGCACTTACGACTCAAGGGGTGGGTGTAGTATTCAAATATGACTTTGATCGTCCGTTTGACTTCTTGCGCAAAAAGAGAACATCTTTTCTTCTTCCATTACCCCTCCCTATTCTTGAAATTGATTCAACAAAAAAAGAGACACCACTTCCTCCGAAGAAATAATATACATACAAATAAAATGGACATTTCTCAATATTGTTATTGAAGTTAGTATTGTTTAATGATAAATATTTCTGTCCGATAAAAGTTATTTGAATCCAAAATAAAGGGCTGAACTCAGAAATGAATTCAGCCCTAATTGTGTAACTTTATTCTACCACAAAAAAAATCATCACAATATGAGCAAAAGTACACATTTTAGCGGACAGCCTCTCTATAGTCAGATAATAAAATTGCTTGATAAGAGAAAAATTTTAAAGTTCAGCCGTGAACTTGGTAGAATTTGTTGAAATATACCGCAAAAGATGGGAAATAGAGCTGTTATTTAAACAGATGAAGCAGAACTTTCCTTTAAGATACTTCTATGGAGAAAGTGCGAATGCAATAAAAATCCAGATTTGGATAACGCTTATAGCCAATTTGCTATTAATGATTATGCGAAAAGGATTAACACGATCCTGGAGCTTTTCAGGATTGGCTACTATGGTAAGAATAACGCTAATGTATTATATAGATTTTTATAGTCTGTTCAATCATCCAGAAAAAGATTGGGAAACCTGCTTAAATATGACCGCTTATAGACCTCCTGAACGATTACTTTTTTGATAGAGGGAGCTTGGATTTGAAAAAAAGAACCCGAAACACCATTTTACAAAGTTTCGGGAACTATTTGTATGTTACTGTTAGTTTTATCGGACAGCAATAA
>CAZYEO010000064.1:0-13697 GCA_964646495.1 uncultured Muribaculaceae bacterium | reverse complement strand
CACTAAAATATACGGTCGTTTTGTTATGCACACTTCTTATCCTTTCGGAAAATCTATCTTCACACTATTAATTTCACGATCACTATCACACATATATAGAACTTACATATCGCTATATAGAAGCAATATCTATTATATATAATATAAAAATCGCCCCACTCTTTCGAATGAGGCGATTTTTATATTATCAATACTTTATGCTAAAATTATTTAGCGTTAGTAATTGTTACAGCGCGATCCATAGGAGCACTCTTAGCACCGAAAGTAGTCAAGTTATCGTTGTTTGTAGTAACTTCTAAGTTATCTGAAGCAACACCTGCTTTTTTCAAGATCTTAGCGATATTGTTAGCACGAGCTTTACGAAGAGAATCGTTAATCTTTGTACCACCGGTGTAATTGTCAGCATAACCTGTAACAACATATTTTTCATTGCTTTCTTTCATTGCATTAGCAGCAGCTTTAGCAATCATAGAACCTTCACGAGATACTTTTGATACTCCGATTGGGAAATAGATAGTAGCAAGAGGAGCGTCTACCGATGCAACAGTAGCTTTAGCAGCTGGACGGTTCAAACAAGCTTTAAGTTGTTGTTCAAGGGAAGCAATCTTAGCATCAGCAGCTTGCAAACGAGCTACAAGAGCATCACCTTCTGCATCTGTATATTTGTATTCAGGACATACAGGTACTGTAGGAGCATTCCATTCGCGTTTTTTGAATTTGTATGTGATACCAGCCATTACTTGACCAAATACAGATACTTTACGGCGTGATCCATCAGGACGATTTTGATCCAAATTTGCACGAAGGTCAAGAAGAAGATCAACTTGAGGAGATACTGCAAATGTATTCAATAAACCAGCTTGTACACCTAAGTTTACACCATTATTTTTCCATTTATCAGAAGCATCTTTTGCCATTGTCCAATGTGTAGAAGCACCTCCATAAACGATTGCGTTATAAACGCGTCCTGGGTGATATCCACACCACCAGTTAGTTACATTAACAAGAACATCAACAGCAGGACCTACTGACCAGAATTTTTGTTCAAAATAGTTATTTTTCACTGCTGTACTTGTGATACCTAAGCCATTAGCTAAGGTTGCTCCTTTTTCTTTGTACATCTGAACACCAGCACGAAGTCCGATAATTGGTGAGAACCACTTACCAAACGCTACATTGAAAGTAGGAGTGATACGCTTTCCAAATTTCAACTCTTTATCGCCACTGCTAAACATCATTCCAGCTCCACCTTCAGCGGTGATAAACCAATTGTCTTGGAATCTATTCATTAAGTATCCTTGTGCAGGATCTTCTACGTATGTCACCTCTTGAGCGTTAACCGAAGGTGCCATAAACAATGCGCAAAAAAGCGCGATTAATGTAATCTTTTTCATAGACCTAAAAATTACTTTGTTTATTAAGTTAATATTATTGCTTTAATTCTATAATCCAAAAATCACCACAAATATAGTTATATTTTTTCACAATCACCAAATTATCTAAAAAATATAGTACCAAAATGAATTTTTTCTACATTTCAAGCGACTTTAGCCTTAATGGTTTGTGTATTTTAACACCTCAGATGCAATATTTGTTGATGTAAAACCAAATTTTTCATCTAATATATTATATGGAGCTGATGCACCGAAATGATTTAACCCAAATATTTTACCCTTATCTCCTACTATTGAGCGAAGTGTAGATGGCAATCCGGCTGTAAGCCCAAACACCGGAGTCCCTTCTGGTATTACTGAATTTCGATAACTCTCTGGTTGCTGCAAATAAACGCCTATCGAGGGGACTGAAACTATCTGTGCTTTAATATTTTTATTTTTTAATATTTCTGCAGCTTCCACCAATGTGGCTACCTCTGAGCCATTGCCCACCAAAATTACATCTGGATGTTCTGAATGTAGAACAACGTAACCCCCTTTTTGTGCATTCAATGCATCATTATATCTATTACCAGTCTCAGAAGGTAAATCTTTAATATTTTGTCGGGATAAAATCAATGCAGTTGGAGTATCTTTATTTTCCATTGCCATCATCCAAGCCACACTTGTTTCAGCTCCATCGGCAGGACGCAACACTAAAAGGCTATTTTTGCCCGAATGATTTTTAAGTTCTTCTAAAAGGCGTATTTGAGCTTCTTGCTCCACAGGCTCGTGTGTCGGTCCATCCTCACCTACTCTGAATGCATCGTGCGTCCAAATAAACTTCACAGGCAATTGCATTAGTGCAGACATACGCACAGCCGGCTTCATATAGTCCGAGAACACAAAGAATGTGCCGCAAGCGGCAATCATTGCTCCATGCAATACAACTCCATTCATTATCGCAGCCATAGTCAATTCAGCCACACCGGCGTGTAAAAATGCTCCTGTGAAATCATTGGGTTTAAGAGCTCCTGCTTTCTTCAGAAATGCATCTGTTTTATCACTATTTGCAAGGTCGGCAGAAGATACTATCATGTTACCTACTTTTTCGCCAAGAATCGACAATACATCTGCTGATGCAGCACGAGTAGCACTATTCGCTTTGTGCACAATTGCTGAGTAATCTATTTCAGGAAGTTTTCCTTCAATATAACCAATCAATTTATCGGAAAGCTCAGGATTTTTCAATGCCCATTGTGCATGCTCCGCTTTTCTGTTAGAGCATATTTCCAACAATTCTTTATTGCGCTTTTCATATATCTTAGCAACATCGTCAAATATGACCCACGGATTCTTGGGATCTCCACCAAGATTCTCAATCGTTTTTTCATAATTTGCGCCCGATGCGCTCAATGGTTGTCCGTGTGTACTGCATTTGCCTTCAAAGTTTTCGCCATTGGCAGTTACGCACCCTTTACCCATTATTGTCTTTCCAATTATAAGCGTGGGGCGTTTTTTCTCTGCGATAGCATTGTCGAGTGCTTTTGATATTTCTTCGGCATTGCTACCATCTATTTCCAACACATTCCAATTCCATGCACGATATTTTGCTGCAGTATCCTCTTGTGTTACATCATCTACGTCGGTGGATAGCTGCACTCCGTTGCAATCATAAAACATTATGAGATTTTGCAGTCCCAAAAAACCAGCAATACGTCCGGCTCCCTGTGATATTTCTTCTTGCACTCCACCATCAGATATAAAAGCATAGGTTTTGTGTGCTATCGTGTCACCAAATCTGGCTACAAGAAATCTCTCTGCTATCGCACATCCGACAGCCATCGCATGCCCTTGTCCTAACGGACCCGATGTATTTTCTACACCACGTTCAGGATCAACTTCAGGATGACCGGGAGTAACACTACCCCACTGTCTAAATTCTTGCAATTCGGATAAAGTATATTTTCCTGTCAATGCAAGCACACTATAAAGCATGGGCGACATATGACCGGGGTCAAGAAAAAACCGGTCACGCGCAATCCAAGTAGGATCGTTGGGATCGGTAATCAAATATTTAGAATATAATACATTAACAAAATCTGCGCCACCCATTGCACCTCCCGGATGCCCGGAATTTGCTTTTTCTACCATTGATGCCGCTAATATTCTTATATTATCTGCGCTGCGTTCTGATTTAGTCTGACTCATAACTATATAATTTTGCGTAAAAAATAATTTTCACTATTGTTATGCAAACTTACACAAAAAAATCGGTTTACATCTCTAAACAAGCAAAATTGTTTGCATCGTTTACATCCTATACAAGGAACGATAAAGTGGTGCAAATGGTTTTAAAATTACTTAGACGCATAAAAATATTAATCCCCCACCCAATCCCGAATATATTAGTTCACGCACGGAAAGCATTCTTTTTGTATCATATGCACATGAAGTATAATCATAAGAAAACCCCAAAATTTCATTAAAGGATTTTGGGGTTTTACTTATACTAATTTTGTGTGAATGTACACAAATAATTAATTTCCTGATTCTGTAGTCTTTTTGCTTCCAAATAAAGAATAAAACAATATATAAGCAACAGCAACGATAGGAACCCAATAACTTGCAAGATAACCAAATGAATCGGCTACTTGACCTTGAAGCAATGGAAGAATACCTCCACCACACACCATCACCATGAATATACCTGATGCAACGGCAGTGTATTTGCCCAATCCTTGTGTTGCAAGATTAAATATACCTCCCCACATCACCGATGTGCAGAGACCACATAGAACAAAGAATATAATATTTAACGGAACACTATACCCTAATAATGAAACAATTGAGGTTGGTAAATATATACCACATAGAAGGAATATTATACATGTTGCAGATACTGTGGTGAGCATCGCCTTACTTGAAACAGCTCCGGCAACTGCACCACCCAATAAACGACCTACAAGCATCAACAACCAATACAAGCCCACAATTGAACCGGCAATCACAGTTTCCATTCCAAATCCTTCGATAAAATCAAGAGTAATAGGATCATCAACTTTCACTAAATAGAGGTTAAGCATATTAGCAATACCTACTTCAATACCCACATATAGGAATATTGCTACGATACCACCAACAAAGTTGCCATATTTGAATGCACCCGAAAATGCAATTTTTTCTTTCTTACCACCTTTTGCAATCTCTTCAAGAATCGGTTCAGGAAGTTTAGAAAAATATAATACGATGAATGCTACCGCAAAAATCGCCATCGCAATATATAACGCAGCACGAGCATCTATAAGCGATGCTTTAGCAACATTATCACCAATAAGATACCCTACCAACACCGGAACAATTGTAGCTGCAAGTGAATTGGTAGCTCCACCAAATTGCAATAATTGATTACCACGTTTGCCACCACCACCAAGGGTGTTGAGCATAGGATTAACCACTGTGTTGAGTGTGCACATTGCAAATCCGGCTACAAATGCTCCGGTAATATACAATGCATAGATTATACCTGCGTTTCCAGCCTCAGGTGAAGGATTTGGCAAACTTGAGCTAAACATCAACGCTACACCTGCAAGTCCTAATACTACTCCTGTGAGTGCACTGATACGATATCCTTTCTTTTGCAGAATTAATCCTGCAGGAATCCCCATAAACGCATAAGCGATGAAGTTGGCGAAATTCCCTAATTGTGATTCAAAATCACTTAAATTAAATTGGCTCTTTACGATTACTCCAAAAGGATTTTGTAATCCTGTAACAAATGATATCATGGCAAATAATGCAAACATTATAATGATTGCAGGCACATGACTCTTACTTCCGTTCTTTTCTTTCATTTTAAAAAGGTCTAAGATTAAAATTGATAATTTGATTATTTGGTTTTATAATTACTTTATAAGCATTGACACACAGAGTTTATCTACATATCAGTAATTTGCGTGCATAAAAGTAGAAAATGTAAATTGAATATTAAAATTTTCAAGTACAAATATGCCTTTTATTATGATTTAATACTCTCGCATTCCAAATATAGAGCTTCCTATCCGCACCATATTTCCACCATGAGCAATTGCTAGTTTATAATCATCACTCATTCCCATGCTTACGATGTCAAATAGTGGATCTTCTGAATATTCACTCTCTTTTAATACATTAAATACTTCACGTATAGCATCAAATTCGGCTTCGATCTCTGCTGTATCTTCGGTATTTGTAGCCATCCCCATGACTCCACGTATTTTAACTCCGTTCAAAGAATTGATCTTACCAGATTTTACCAAGTCGATACATTCGTTTGGCGTAAATCCAAATTTGGTTTCCTCCTTTGCAACATGAAGTTGCAAAAGCACATCCACCCTTCTCCCGGCTTTCACGGCTTCTACATTCACAACATCCAATAATTTTATCGAGTCGATACTATGTATAAGCGATACAAATGGCACTATCTGACGTACTTTATTGGTTTGAAGATGCCCAATAAAATGCCATTCCACATCATTAGGCATCTGAGGGTATTTGACACAGAGCTCCTGTACACGGCTTTCCCCGAATACTCGTTGCCCTGCATCATAAGCACATCGAAGTGCTTCTATAGGATGAAACTTTGACACTGCTACCAATGTCACATCCATAGGAAGCTCTTTACGAAGAGATACTATTTGACCTGCTATATCATTCATTCCGTTGCCTGCTATTAACCTACTTGTGTAGCAGGGTTTTCACCGGAAATTTTTATTCTAAATACATCCATAAGAGGAGTTTCAACTATCGAAGCTATCTCAAAATCGGCAAGAGTTCCCTTCATCCCCTCCATAAAATTATCTAAAGCAACTTTAAATTCAGATGCCTGCACCAAAATATATGTAGATGTTTTTTTCTCAACAGCAGTTTTTTCATCTATGGTGATAAAATTACATTTTACTTTATACCACTTGTCACCGGTCTCGTCCCAAAATATCTCACTTATATTAGTACGTTTCACTGCCGACACCGAAAAATCGCCCGAAATATATGGAGAAATCTCCTCTATGATACGAGCTTCTGCTTCAGTAAACGATAGCGCATCTACGAGATAAGGCTCTGTTACCATTTTTTGGATTCCTGTCTCCATCATTTTATCATATCGCACTTTACATTCAAACCAAGTTGCCATAATTATATGTTTCTTTATTAAGTTTTTTATATTTTCTGTTTTTTCAGAACTATCACGCAAATTTATTAAATATTTCTCCCCCTATCATTATAAATCCAAAATAATTTTCCCACCACTACATTAAAATATGTTTCTGCAATACAGTTACGCTTGAGCTACTGCTTATCGTGATTATGACAGCCCGAACGCTGAACGTATGGTTGATGAGATTCAGAACTCAATTAGAGCGTACTCTACCCTATCTGGTAATGAGCTATTCATGAACGCCAAAACATACAAAGAGGCACGACAGGCTATTGAGTTTTGGAAACTTCAATATCAGTTAGACGATGTTTCTGGTGAAAGTTATCTACCAGCCGAGAAATTTAGTAACTTTGCCCTGCACCTTGTTGCAATGTATAAGACAGAAAGCCAAGGATTTATACAGGGCACTTTTAATAAGATTTACGATCTTATTCAAGGGACACAAAAAGAGAATCTGTTTGAGAATCCGGATAATACTCCGCGCTCTCTTTCACAAGCAATTTACGAAACATTAAACATAGAATATAATGGACAACATGGAAGCAATGTATTGGGTGGCGATACTTCAACAAGCCAACGAGGGAAGCGAGGAAGCAATGGAATTGTTGCGTCAGGAGAACGAGCTAAGGGTGGAAACGAATCAGCCGACAATTCAGGAGGAGTTGAAAGCGGTAGCGGACAAGTAATTCCCGAAAGTCGTAAAGGGCGGAAGAATGTAGCTAATAGGCTTAACGAATTAAGAACGGCTACAAAGGATAAAGACAAAATCAACATTTTACGAAGGATAGAGCAGAATGTATCTCATTCTGAAGAAGCTTTATTGACTGATGCAGAGCGAGCAGAGGTTGAATCGATAATAGCTGAATTACAAGCTAAAGGTTATGAGTGGGGCAGTATAAAAGTAGGTGATGAATATCGTGATGGTGATAACATTATTGCAACCGTGGAACTGAATGAAGACCTACCAGAGGGGACTCAAAGGATAAAGAATATAATAAAGCCATGTATTTCATTAAACGGCAAGGTGATTCAGGAGGCAGAAGTAGTAGTAGAGTATAATGACTATAAAGAAGGAGGCAAAGCAGATTTGCTGAACAGGAGGAAACAAGCTGAGAAAATGCTTGAAGCATGCAAACGAGGCAATTTGTCTTCAAAGGTTGCTGAATTGGAGAAAGAGATAGCTGAGATTGACAAACAATTAGCGGATATTGAAAAGACGGAAGCTGAAAGCGGAGTAACTAACAATAATCTATCTGAGAAGCAACAGATTGTATATGATGGGCTACAACAAGAGATAGACAAATATATCAAAGATGCGGAAAAGCACAAAGACACCAATCCTGCTTATTCTGAAAAACAAAGACAGGCTGCTAACGAGTTATTAGAATTGCAAGATTTGATAAAGTCTTCTCAATATAATGAAGATAGTCTAAGCTTTTGGAAAGCACTTAAAAATGTAAAAGACTCTAATGGCAATATAGGGTATAATGAAGTTGGAGATTATATTCGATGGGGTGACGAAGTGTATAAGATCGGTTCGACATCTGTAAGAGCACAGAAAATCCTTCAACTTTTAGAAATTTCGAATTCTTTTGAAGAATTTGAACGATTGCTCAATAATAATAAATTTTTACATAGTGGTTTTAATAAAGGCACTGCCATTTTATATGCGGCTTATAAAGAAGGAATCATTAAAAGCGGAGAAGATATTGAAAATGCTGTTTATGAGAAAATCACTAAAGCTGAGGGACCTGCTGAAATAGGTGAAAAGGTAGATGATCAAGGGAACCCTATTGACAATCAAGGGAAACTTATTACCGAGAAAATCAATAGCATTGATGATATTACTGATGAAGACTTTGAAAATCCTACTCGAAGTGTAGAATTGCCTAAGATACCTCAGAATGTTGATAATGCGATTGGGGCAAATGGGAAGCCTGTTATCATCAAAAGGAATGTGTTAGAGAAAAATAGAGAACGCCATGGGTTCAGTAATCAACAAAGTCGGGATATATTAAAGAATGCTTTATATAACCCTGATTTAGTAGGGAGAACACAACCAACTAAGCGTCCTAAACATTGGGTTGCAATACAACTCGATGAGAAAAGTCCTATCACTGTATTAGAAGTGAATGAGAATAAGGACAATGTAGAAATTGTAGGTTGGTACACATTAGATAAACGGAACCTTGAAAGGATAAAAAGGCAAGCTACTAATGAGGGCGGCGAACTCCTCATACTATCCTCTGCTAAGGATAAGGTGGAAAGCCTTTCCACTCCTAATAGTAACCCGTCTTCTGCTGACAAAGATACACAAAGTAATCTAAATAACAATAAGTTAGGCGAAAAAGTTACGGATGCGGAAGCGCAAACCAACACTTCACCTACTGAAGCACAGAAAGAAGCAGGCAACTACAAGAAAGGACACGTTCAGGTAGGTACGTTTGACCTCACCATTGAGAACCCTAAAGGTAGTGAACGTGGCGGTACTGATGCAAACGGCAACAAGTGGAGCATTACGATGCAGAACACCTACGGTTACATTCGTGGCACAGAGGGTGTAGATGGCGACCATATAGACGTGTTCCTGAGTGATGATATTGACGGTTGGGATGGGCGCAAAGTATTCGTTATGGACCAATATAACGAAGACGGTACGTTTGATGAGCATAAGGTTATGCTTGGTTTCAATAACACCGAGGAAGCCGAGAGTGCTTATTATGCAAACTATGAATCAAATTGGAAAGAAAGACACCCTGCCAATAAGATTACAGCAGTCAATATTGAAGATTTTAAGAAGTGGATTGACAGCTCACGCAGAAAGACTAAAGCGTTTGCGGACTATTCGAGCGTGAAGAGTGCAGTGCAAAAAAATGAAGAGGCTTTATTCACTACCAGAAAATTGAAGCATGGAGAAAAGTGCAAGATTGAGCGAAAGTTTGCCGAGACCGGACTCTTTAATTTCACAGCAGGCGACAAAATGGAGAGTGCTGATGATGTAGCTTACATTTTCAAGCAATTAGAAACAGCCACGGTAGAGAACTCATTTGTCGTTCTCGTGAAAGATGGTGTGCCAACAATAGTACATTTGGCTATGGGTACATTTGATTCAACAGTTATCAATAACCCAGTTCTTAATCTTGCATTCCACAGAGTAAAGCCTGACAAGGTTTATTTTGTGCATAACCATCCAAGTGGGAACTTGGATCGCTCAAGTCAAGATGTAAATGCGGCAACGAAAATCAAGGAAGCGACAGGAGTAGATGTGACTAATATAATAATAGACACGACATCGGGTAAATATGCTACTTTTGAAGCTGACAGAAACAAACCATCTATAGAGCATGACGAGCTGAAAGATGTAGATAACGAGCATGAAGTTAAAGTTTATTCGTTCTCAAAGCAGGTATTCAGTGAAGATTATAAGCCACAAGAAGATGTGATGAGAAGCAGCACTGATATTGCGGCATTCATCTCCGGACATAGATTGGGAAAAAGGAAGAAACTTAACTTCCTTGTTCTTACAAGGGGTAACAATGCAATTGGAAATATGGTTACCAGTATTGTGGACTTACCAACTGACATGAAAAGTTTACGGAAGCTGGCAGACAAGATAGCTGATGACGTAACATCGTTTGGTGGTGACTGTGCTGTGCTTTATGGAACTTCATTGCAAGGCGGAGCTAAAAATGGCGGTAGCATGAACACGTTGGAATCCTTGCTAAGACAAAGAGACGTAAGGCTTCTTGATGGCATATCCGTTAAAGAAGATGGCGGCTATGATTCATTTATTGACAATGGGTGGCTTAGCGAGAGTGAAGAAGCCTATGGCGAAAGTGTCGTTCATGATGAAGACTCAGCTCTCTCTCCAGTCGAGCAAAATGTGCTTGATGCAGAAAGCATGATGAGCACTGATCCAGAAAGCAAAGAACTTGAAAAGGTGAACGAGAAGTTCAACGAGGAACTTCAAAAGCAGATTGACGGTACATTGCCAAAAGGGCATGTGTATCGGTTTGGTAACGCTACAGGCATACTTCAAAGTGCTGGTATTCCTAATTTACCTATTGAAATGGCTGCAAGTAAGTTATCATTGAAAGCAAGCAAAGAATACAATAGCAACCATCCGTTTGATTTAGAAGATGTGATAAACTTACCTTCTGCTATTCAACACCCAATAGCTGTATTTGACAGTAAGACAAAAGCCGGAAGTAAGATTGTTCTTGTGGAGCTTAAAGACAAAAATGGAAATAACTTTGTTGTAGCTATGAATACAAATGTGCCTAAGAACAGATATTCAAAATCTTCTATCCAAGTAAATGATATAAGGAGCGTTTATCCTAAAGACAATGCACAAGATGTTGTAAATTGGATTAACCGAGGGGACTTGCTAAGATATGCTGATAAAAAGAAAATCGAGGATTGGATAACTCAACAGCGGTCCAATTCCGCTGAGGTGGAAATCCAAAACCTCGATATCGCTACAAAGATAATAGAAGATTTTGAGAATCCAACACTATCGGATACAAATAGTTACGATGGGGATATACTGATGCGTGATGGTGATACAAAGAGGGTGAGTGGAGGGAGAACTATTAAATTTACCAAGGCGAATCCTACGCAGACTTTCAACGCCATAGAACGCTATCTTAGGGATATAGAGGATAGAGAGCCTGAAAGAATGGATGAGAAATCGTATAGTAGCATCTCGCCTGATATTAAATCGCGATTGGATGTGAGCAAAGCTCGTACCGGTTCTAAATATATAAATACTACATTGGACGGTGTGGAATATAAGTTGAGATTTTCAAATCATACAAAAGGTGAGTATGGTGAGGATTTCGGGAATGGAATAGAGGTTAGTGTTTACGATAAAAAGATTGATGGAATAGAGCTTGATTTATCGCTATGTGATATAAATGCACAGGGGATAAAGAATTTGATGCATGAGGTTAATCGCATAAATGGCATAGAGCCGAAAGATGTAAAAGCAGAGGATTTTCCTCTTTTGAATGAATATGGCATAATCGATACTTATTTATATGAGAATAAGATTGGCGATGTATATGAGAGGGAACAGATAGCTAAGAGGGAGAGTGAAGCATATCGGGAATATGCAAATGAGATGAGAGCCAAAGCTCCAAATACATACGTGACAAAATCGGGATTAAAGGTAAGTGTAAACGGAAATGAATACGTAGTAACAGACGGTGATGAGCGATTGACTAAGCGACATCGGAGTGGCGCGAGAGATAGTGCCATTAAAGAGTATAAGGAGAAGTTTTTGCCCTCGTTGGAAAGGTGGAAGTCAGAGAATGATATGCTTATGCGTGATGGTAATTCGGAAGGAACGGGAAGAGAAAGCGAAGCAAGAAGAAAAAAAATCATAGCGAGAGCCACAGAGCTGAGCAATGATTTGGGTACATCGGTGCGCTTGGTGGAGGATGTGAATGAGATAACTCACTCTGATGCTTATATGCAGACTCGTATGCGCAAATCAAAGGGATGGTATAACTCTAAAACGGGGGAGGTGGTTTTCGTGGTTCCTAATAATAAGTCGGCAGCTGATGCGAGCCGAACCGTCACACATGAGATAGTGGCGCACAAAGGGCTTAGGGCTTTGCTTGGGAAGCATTTTAATGCTTTCCTCGATAAGGTGTATAAAAACGCTGAGAAGACTGTTAAAGAGAGAATAACCGGACGTGCGAGCCGTGAGGGTTGGAACACGCGTAAAGCCACGGAAGAGTATATGGCAGACTTGGCGGAGAATGGGATAGATAGCCG
The DNA here is from genome assembly GCA_964646495.1 of uncultured Muribaculaceae bacterium. Lineage (GTDB taxonomy): Bacteria > Bacteroidota > Bacteroidia > Bacteroidales > Muribaculaceae > HGM05232. Next base: position 1,349 of record CAZYEO010000064.1, on the reverse strand, counting down.
TGAGAATCGGGGCTTTTGGAAAAAGGTGCGTGATTTTTTCATGGATATGATTCACTCTGCAAAGATAAAACTTGGGTTCAAAATCAACGACAGTGATTTGAAGTATATGCTATGGCGGAGTTATGAGAATCTACGCAATACAGGTGTAATGGGTAAAGCTAAGGATATTGTGATGCGAGATAAACTCGGCATAGAAAAGAATGATATATTTATGCGTGATGGTGAAAAAAAGCGAGGTAAGGATAAGGTAATAGCTGATTTACGTTCACAGATATACGACTTAAAGACTGGTAAAGATGCTATAGTGAGTGAAATGGTGAACAAGAAAGTTTCCATAGATGCATATCCAATAATTACTTGCGTGCAAATAGAGTCTAAAATTTTGAAATTAACCTCATATTTCAGAGTCAATATTAGGAATGTGGCATGAAAATAAAATCTTAAAATGAAGAACAAATATTGTGAACTCTTATTGTAAAAGTAACGTTAATTCTAATATAAATATTTGAAATGGAGTATTCGTTATTGAATATTGCGCTACTCGTTGTGGGGGGCGGCGTGGCTGCTGCTATCAATGTAATAGGAGGTGGTGGCTCATTGGTCACCATTCCCATTCTTTTGGGTCTGGGACTTCCGCCAAATACTGCCAACGGAACGAATCGAATTGGTATTCTAATTGATGATGTAGCATCGTTGTTCGGATTGAGAAAACAGGCTGCAACCGGTATGCAACTGGGACTAAAACTGTCCATTCCTGTTATGCTTGGAGCTATAATAGGATCAATAACATCCTTATATATTTTCAAGGGGGTGCATGGTGATTTAATCATGAATATTCTATTGTTAGCCATGATTATCGGCACTTGCATATCTATGCTTTCATCACCCAATAAATGGAAAAGCACTTCAAATAGTACGCTAAAACAAAGTGTGGGATTCTGGAAATGGATTTTAATCTGTATAATCGGATTTTATGGAGGTTTTATTCAAGCCGGTTTTACCTATTTAATATTAGTTGTTTTGGTTATGGAAATGGGGACATCTCTAATTAAGGGTGATTTTATAAAATTGCTTTTGAATTTTGCCATCACACCTATCGCTCTTATAATATTTTGGATTGCAGGGGAAATAGAATTTATGGCAGGGCTAATAATGGGTGCAGGAGGAATTATAGGCTCTTTATGTAGCTCATGGTTAGTAAAAAGAATAAGCCCTAAGGCTTCTCTTTCCATTTTGTATTTTATTCTTGCAATTTCAGCTTTTTATATAATATTGTTCAGAATGATAAAAATTTGAATATATTTTTTTGTTTTCACATCAATTAGAGATATATTCGTAAAATTAATAAA
>CAZYEO010000063.1:0-13840 GCA_964646495.1 uncultured Muribaculaceae bacterium | reverse complement strand
ATAGGTGCTGTAAATCCCACTGTAGAATCATCGGGAACCCATAAATATTGATAATTATAGGAGCCCATTTTCAGAAGCATATCTACTTCATATTTTCCAGTAACAGGGTTATAGCGCATATTATTGGAATTGTCGAATATATTATTTGTAAAGTCACCCGTAACATATATCTTCCCCCCAAATTTCTGGGGTATATCCAATGAAAAATGCACCACTACATAGTCAGCCTGTGTATCGCTATTATTGGCAGAACTTTGGCGCACAGTATAACGCCCACGCTGTGTCTGATCATATAAATATGGTAACTCGCTTCTTGATTTATCAGTGAATAGCATTGCATGATAATATGGGGGATAATATTCTATACCCTCAACATTCATCCCCGGATAATTAGTCGCTACTACTTCAAATCGTCTGAATTCATTGCCAGCCGGGAATATAAGATTACGATTATGAGCATAGTAGGCATAATTGCGACCTGCTTGTTGCGGAGAGGTGATTACAACTTCATTGTCAATACGTGAATTTTGCGACACGACCACACGCAAATCATTATATGTGTCACGCACTTCATAATTACGTGTATCTACTTTCACTGAAATTTGCTGCGACACGCTGTTGTAATCAATATCAGTGCGCGATGTCACACTGCTTTCTACATTCACAGCTTGTTCAGTTACTGAAAAACGAGCTTGTAGAAGTATATCTTCCGGCTCATTTTCGGGATAAACTTTGAGTAGATAATTTCCACTTTTAAGCAACCGCATATTTTCATTGGGGAGCGATATTCGATAATGCACGTAATGAGCAAAAGTACCGGAAGAAAATCCATAATCTTCAATGTTGGCATAATTAAACCCATCAATATATTCGGATTCTACAAGCGATGATGGCTGCCAATCGGCGTTGCAATGCACCACACTATATCTAAGATATTGCATATCCTCTGCCAATTCATCAAATGATATTAATATTCTGTCATCACCACTAAGAGTAATAACAGATGGAAATAATGGGTTCCCCTCAACCTGTACTTGGAGAGTTTTAAAATTAGGATTGAATATTTGCGTTCTGGTATCCTCACGACAAAAAGCAGCAAATACATTGCATATAAGCACTACAGTAACTATAAGAATCCTTGAATAATACATAACGATAAGTGTTATTAATTTTTAGCTTACCAATCTATGGGGGTTTCCCCATTCTTTATTAGATAATCATTAGCTTTCGAGAAGTGTTTATTACCGAAAAATCCACGATAAGCCGACAATGGCGACGGATGCGGAGAGGTCAATACAAGATGCTTTGTTCTATCAATAAACGCCCCTTTTTTTATAGCGTATGATCCCCATAATATAAACACTATATGCTCCCTATCCTGTGCAAGACGCATTATTGCTTCATCAGTAAATGTTTCCCAACCACGTCCTTGATGTGAACCGGCTGTATGAGCCCTCACTGTGAGTGTACTGTTGAGTAATAAAACCCCTTGATTTGCCCAGCGACTTAAATCACCATTTTCAGGAATTGGATGCCCCAAATCATCTTTAATTTCTTTAAATATATTGTTGAGCGATGGAGGAAAAGGGACTCCGGGATTTACCGAGAAACATAATCCATTTGCTTGTCCTACATCATGATAAGGATCTTGCCCCAATATCACAACTTTTACATCATTGAAAGGCACGGCATCAAATGCCGCAAATATATTTTTTCCGGCAGGAAACACAGTGTGTCCTACATATTCAGAGCGTACAAATTCTATAAGGCGTGAAAAGTAATCCTTTTCAAATTCCTCATGTAGTGCATCGCGCCAACTATTTTCTATTTTTACGTTCATTCTTACTCTCTCTTTTTGCAAAGCTACAAATTCTTTACTACTTTTGCACATACATAGAGCAAGAAATGCACCTATAGTTCAATGGATAGAATAAAGGATTCCGGTTCCTTCGATTGGCGTTCGAATCGCCATAGGTGTACTACCAATAACAATGAGGAGAAATACATGTTGCATTTCTCCTCATTGTTATATATGATATATTATATCTATCTCACATTTTTTATTTTTTGCATTCCTTACCGGGCTTGTCGCATTTATTTTTTTGCGGAGCGGCAATAGAATTTCCGGACAGATCGAAATAATAATCTTTTATCTTCACCATATCCACTTTAAATCCTTTTTTGGGGTTATATATTATTTCTTCCACCGAGTCCGTAACCTTATCTTTCGCAAGTTTATTGAAAGCTGGGATAGGTAGCAACTCCTTTAGTAATTTATTATGAATCACCCCATTTTCAGGTGCTTCTATTTTCACCCATTGTCCTGTTTTAAGAAAAGCCAATTCATAACCGTTACTTAAATCAATCTTATAAACGCCTGCCATTGTTTTCAATTTTATTTCGGTAGCTGTTGCCGATGGAAAGTGTAATCTTACAAATGATTGTATAGATTCAGGAAGCTGATTATACTCTACACTTATTGATTCTACAGGACCCGGTCCCCCCATGTGCATAGATCTATTTTCAGCTCTTTTATCCTGTCTTTTTTCAGCATTTGCGGCAGGAGATCCTATTATTACAATAACAGCAAATATTATTATTGTTTTCAACACATTCTTGATCATAGTCATCTCTATTTGTTATTAAATTTAATTGATTTACAACTTTAAGCTATAACAATTCATCTGTTGATTTGTTTGCAAAATAAGGTAATATAAAATACACGATAATAATATATAAATTAATGAATTACACTGCATTACATTATTTTTTTGGCAAAAAAATGAGTTTGATAAACAGTATCAAACTCATTTTTATTTTATTATATATCTGTATATTAGCTCTTATTGGCACGCTTACGTTCGTTTTCGTCGAGCAAAATTTTACGCAATCTTATGTGGTTGGGAGTTACTTCCACATATTCATCTTCCTTGATGTATTCGAGTGCCTCTTCAAGACTGAATACGATAGGAGGAATAATACGAGCTTTATCATCCGAACCTGATGCACGAGTATTGGTAAGTTTCTTTGATTTGGTTACATTAACCACAATATCACCCTCTTTTGCATTTTCACCCACTACTTGTCCGCAATATACCTCTTCTTGTGGGAAAATGAAAAATTTACCACGGTCCTGCAATTTGTCAATAGCATAAGCAAATGCTGTACCGGCTTCCATTGCTATAAGAGAACCATTGGTGCGACGTTCGATATCACCTTTCCATGGTTGATACTCTAAGAAGCGGTGCGACATTATTGCTTCTCCAGCCGATCCGGTAAGCACGTTGTTGCGCAATCCGATAATACCACGAGAAGGAATATTAAAATCTAAATGAATACGATCGTTTTGCGCCGACATAGATACCATTTCACCACGGCGACGTGTTACCATATCTATAACCTTACTTGAATATTCCTCCGGAACATTAATTGTAAGCAATTCTATCGGTTCACATTTCTTTCCATCAATCTCTTTTATAAGTACCTGTGGTTGCCCTACTTGCAATTCATAACCTTCTCGACGCATTGTTTCGATAAGAACCGACAAGTGTAGTACACCACGACCATATACAATCCATGCATCTTCATTTTCTGTACGCGACACTCTCAACGCTAAGTTTTTATCCAATTCCTTTGCCAAGCGATCTGAGATATGACGTGTAGTTACAAATTTACCATCCTTTCCAAAGAATGGAGAATCATTTATGGTAAATGTCATTGACATTGTAGGTTCATCAATAGCGATGCGTGGAAGTGCTTCTGGATTGTCATATAGTGTTATTGTATCACCAATTTCAAATCCTTCAATTCCGATCAGTGCACAAATATCACCGGATTTCACACTTTGTACCTTCACACGTCCCATACCTTCAAATGTGTGAAGTTCTTTGATACGCTGACGCACTACAGAGCCGTCACGTTTGCACAATCCCACATCCTGACCTTCACGCAATTCACCGCGATGCACACGACCGATTGCTATACGTCCCACATAGGATGAATAGTCTAGCGATGTGATAAGCATCTGAGGCTCACCTTCAAACATTTTAGGTTCTGGTATATATTCTATAATTGCATCGAGCAATGCTAAAATATTATCGGTTGGTTTACTCCAATCGGTACTCATCCAGTTTTGTTTAGCAGATCCGAAGATTGTAGGGAAATCCAACTGGTCTTCTGTTGCATTGAGGTTAAACATAAGGTCAAACACCATCTCTTGCACCTCATCCGGGCGACAATTTGGCTTATCAACCTTGTTTACCACTACTACCGGTTTCAATCCCATTTGAATAGCTTTCTCCAGTACAAAACGTGTTTGGGGCATTGGTCCCTCAAAAGCATCAACCAATAGCAAACATCCGTCAGCCATATTGAGCACGCGTTCTACCTCACCACCGAAATCCGAGTGACCCGGAGTGTCAATAATGTTGATTTTATAATCCTTATAATTAATAGAAACGTTCTTGGAAAGAATGGTAATACCACGCTCACGCTCAAGATCGTTATTATCAAGAATTAATTCACCTGTATTTTGGTTATCGCGAAAAAGATTTCCCGCAAGTAACATCTTATCTACCAAAGTAGTTTTGCCATGATCGACGTGGGCGATGATAGCTATATTTCTAATTTTTTGCATACCTTACCTATTTCAGTGTGCAAAGGTAGTGATAAAATACAAGAAAATAGGAAAAAGGCGTGATTTTGTTGCAAATATATTTTTAATTCAGAAATAATGCCTATCTTTGCAACTCAATTTTTTATTAACTGTATAAAAGTCGAAAGAATGCATTTAGATTCTGAAGAAAAGAAAGAGATCTTCGCGACTTACGGAGCGTCCAATACTGATACTGGGTCCCCAGAGGCACAGATTGCATTATTCTCTATCCGTATCGCGCATTTGACTTCACATTTGAAGGAAAATCACAAAGATCATAGCACTGAGAGAGCTCTTAAAAGATTAGTAGGTAAGCGCCGTCGCCTTCTTGATTATCTTATCAAGAAAGACATCAACCGCTACCGTGCTATTATTGCAAAAAAAGAACTCGGTATCAGAAAGTAATTACTCACAAGAGTGCTACTTCAAAAAAATCAACAAGGGCTTGCTACTACTGCAAGTCCTTGTTTTTTATAATAATACTTTATTTACTCATTTTATTTATAAATATAAATTTGGAAGAATTTTTCATATCATAGACCCGGTTTTACACTATTAATTTTGTGTATCTACGTTATTATTATTACCTTTCTTGCAATTTTAATTTTCAAGTTATATGAACAATAACATCCTACTTTTTGACTTCTTGAAAAGATTGAGTGCAAACAACAACCGTGATTGGTTTCAAGAGAACAAAGAGGAATACACGCAAATCAGGGATGCATGGATGACTGATTTGAATAAACTTATATTGTTGATGGCTCAAGGAGATCCTACACTGCAATACGTCACTGCCAAAGAATGTGCCTACCGCATATATCGCGATGTTAGATTCAGCAAAAACAAAGCACCCTATAAAACATATTTTTCTGCGGTAATAGCTCCGGGAGGACGCAAAGATATTCATTCGTGTTACTATCTACACATGCAACCCGATGGTCAATCAGGTCTTTTCGGTGGGGTGTGGTGTCCTGAGCCCAAAATACTTAAAGCATTACGCCATGCCATAGACGACAACGTTGAGGAGTTTGAAAGTATAATCCAAGCTCCTGATTTTGCTAAGACTTATAATTTAGTGGGTGATACGTTGAAAACGATGCCAAAAGATTTTCCTCGCGACAGCCCAAACGCAAAATACATCAAAATGAAAGAATTTTTACTGGAGCATAAATGTTCCGATAATTTTTTTTCACAAGAAAATTGGATCGAGCAAACTGCCCATGACTTTTTAATAATGAAGCCATTTCACGATTTCCTCAACTTCACCATAGACGAAGAGTGACAATCAATCTCAATAAAAATCAATAAAAAAGGCTATACAAAGAAATCTTTGTTTAATTTTGTACATTATTGAATTATTCAAAAATATAAATTATGGCAAAAGTAAAAGGTGCTGTTGTCGTAAACGTCGAGAGATGCAAAGGATGTGACCTATGTGTAGTGGCTTGCCCCACCGATGTTCTTGCGCTTCAGCCAAAAGAGGTAAATAATCGTGGTTATCATTTCGCCTATATGAACAACCCCGATGCCTGTATAGGATGCTCCAGCTGCGCTTTAGTATGTCCCGACGGATGCATCGAAGTATATCGAGTTAGGGAATAATCTCTATTTTCAATTAATCAAATCAAAAAACCAATCAACTAAATATAAATTATGGAAGAAGATGTAAGGTTGATGAAAGGTAATGAAGCCTTGGCGCATGCAGCTATACGCTACGGATGCGACGGATATTTCGGATATCCTATCACTCCACAATCGGAAGTATTAGAAACCCTAATGGAAGAAATGCCTTGGGAAACGACCGGAATGGTAGTGCTACAAGCTGAAAGTGAAGTTGCCTCAATTAATATGGTATACGGTGGAGCGGCATGCGGAAAAGCAGTGTTCACCTCCTCTTCGAGTCCGGGGGTAAGCCTTATGCAAGAAGGGATATCATTTATCGCCGCAAGCGAATTACCTGTGCTACTTATTAATGTGATGCGCGGAGGTCCCGGATTGGGAACTATTCACCCATCTCAAGCCGATTATTTTCAAGCTACCAAAGGTGGAGGACACGGAGATTATCATCTTATCACTCTTGCTCCCTCATCAGTGCAAGAAATGTGCGACTTTGTAGCACTCGGATGGGACTTAGCGTTCAAATACCGTACCCCTGCCATAATACTTGCCGACGGAATCGTGGGGCAAATGATGGAAAAAGTAGTACTACCACCCCAACGCCCACGACGCACCGAGGAAGAAATAATCAAACAATGTCCTTGGGCTACTACAGGACGTAAAAACCGAAAACAAAATGTAGTCACATCTCTCGAGCTCGACACAGCTATAATGGAAAAGCATAACGACAGATTCCAACGCACATATCGCGAAATTAAAAAAAACGAAATGCGTTTTGAATCTATAGGAACCGAAAATTGCGATTATCTGATAGTAGCATTCGGATCTATGGCGCGTATATGCCAAAAATGTATAGAGATTGCTCATGAAGAGGGTATAAATATTGGACTTATTCGCCCAATCACCCTATGGCCTTTCCCAGCCGAAGCAATAGCCGAAGCAGCAAAAGGGGTAAAAGGGGTTTTAGTGGTGGAATTAAATGCAGGACAAATGATTGAAGATGTGAAATTAGCCATAAACGACCATAATATGACTGTAGAGCATTATGGAAGATTAGGCGGTATTGTCCCAAATCCAGAAGAAATTCTCGCTAACTTCAAAAAACTGTTCATCAATAAATAACGATTATTAAAACTGCTCCATATTATGGATATAAAAGATATAATAAGACCGGAGAATCTCATTTATAAAAAGCCGACACTTCTCAACGATAATCACATGCACTATTGCCCCGGATGTAGTCACGGAGTTGTGCATAAACTCATCGCTGAAGTTGTGGAGGAAATGGGAATTACGGAGAAAACCATAGGGATTGCACCCGTGGGATGTGCAGTGTTTGCATATAATTACGTAGATATTGACTGGATTGAGGCTGCTCACGGACGTGCTCCTGCAGTTGCGACTGCTGTACACCGTTTACAGCCCGATAAGGTAGTGTTTACATATCAGGGAGATGGTGACCTTGCAGCAATAGGCACATGCGAAACCATTCATGCTGCCAATCGTGGTGAAAATATTGCGATTATATTCATCAATAATGCAATATACGGAATGACCGGCGGACAGATGGCTCCTACTACCCTATTAGGAATGAAAACAGCCACTACTCCCTACGGCAGACGTGTAGACCTAAACGGACATCCGCTTGTAATAGCTCCATTGGTAGCGCAACTCGAAGGTAGTTGCTACGTTACGCGCCAAAGTGTTCACACTCCGGCATCCGTGCGTAAAACCAAAGATGCTATCAAAAAAGCGTTCCAAAACAGCATGGAGGGTAAAGGTACATCATTTGTAGAGGTTGTGAGTACATGTAATTCCGGATGGAAAATGACTCCCGACCAAGCCAATAAATGGATGGTGGAACACATGTTTAAAAAATATCCGCTTGGTGATCTTAAAAACTTATAGCACTATTGATTATGAAAGAAGAAATAATAATAGCCGGATTTGGCGGACAAGGTGTGTTATCAATGGGTAAGATATTGGCATATTCCGGACTTATGGAAGATAAGAACGTTACATGGATGCCATCATACGGACCCGAACAGCGTGGAGGCACTGCCAATGTCACCGTGATATTGAGCGATGAAAGCATCAGCTCCCCTATTCTCGACTCTTTTGATACGGCTGTGGTACTCAATCAGCAAAGTTTGGATAAATTTGAGAAAAAGGTAAAACCGGGTGGCGTATTGATATATGATAGTTATGGTATTCACACTCCCCCTACCCGAACTGACATAAACATCCATAAGGTAGATGCAATGGAGGCTACATTTGATATGAACAACGCCAAAAGCTATAATATGATTATTCTGGGTGCGCTATTGAAAGTGAAACCTATTGTTGCTATCGAAAGCATACTAAAGGGGTTGAAAAAAACTCTTCCCGAACGCCACCATCACCTTATCCCTGTTAATGAATCTGCATTAAAAAAAGGGATGGAGCTTATAAAGGACTAAGTTTAATTATCTACGATAACATAAGGTCTGTACTTGGATGATATTCCTTGTCAGACCTTATTTTTGCTATATATTAGCTATATATATTTTATTTTTAATACACCATGCATTATCTTTGCATACTATCTGCATAGTGCAAAATAAATATATTAATAGTTTGGAGACTCAACGTAAAATATTTGTAATCATTAATCCTATTTCGGGAACGACGAATAAGGAGTATATGCCGCAAATCATTCAAGATAAACTTGGCTCTGATAATGTGAATCTGAAAATCAGATTTTCTCAACGTCCGGGACACGCCACCCAGCTCACACAACGAGCAATCGATGAAAATTATCATGGAGTGGTGGCAATAGGAGGCGATGGCACAGTAAATGAAATTGCCAGTGCTTTGCGCGACTCAAATGTAGCACTTGGAATAGTACCTTGTGGTTCGGGCAACGGATTGGCTCGCCATCTAAGTATTCCGCTGAATGTGGAAGAAGCTCTCGACATAATCAAACAGAACAACATAAAACCTCTCGATTATTGCATGGTGAACGAACATCCGTTTTTTTGCACATGCGGAGTTGGGTTTGATGCACATGTAAGCGCAAAATTCGCCGAATCAAAAAAACGCGGTCCTCTTACATATCTCAAAAAGACACTTGTAGAATATCTTAAATATAGATGTCAGGAATATGTGATTGAAACCGATGACAAAGTGATTACCGAAAAAGCCTTTGTGATTGCATGCGGCAACGCTTCGCAATACGGGAACAATGCATTTATTGCACCACATGCAAGCATGCAAGACGGCTTAATCGATGTAACTGTTATTCATCCTTTTACTCCTCTCGACACAGCTTTAATGGGTATTTTACTGTTTACCAAGCATATCGACCAAGACACTAATATTCATTCTTTTCGCACACAGGCACTCACAATTCGTCGCCCCAAGCCTGGAGTGATGCATGTAGATGGCGAACCGCTGATGATGAATGCAGATCTTCACATTTCATGCCATAAAGGAGGAATAAAAATGTTTTTGCCTGTCAATGTTCCAACCAAAAAAAATATCCTTACACCTATCGAAGATGGTTTTTGGAATTTTGTTACGGCAGTACGCAATGAACTAAACATTTAAGTCGAGTATGTCATAATACCACAGTATAGGCTTTAGACTTGCCAAACAAAAAAAAATAGAGTACCTTTGTAGGAAATAATTCATGACTTAATATCTGGTGAAAAAATTATTAACAAGAGCCATTACCGGTAGTCTATTCGTAGCTATCATCGTGTTTTCTCTCGTTATGAAGATAGATATTATCTTCGGCGGAGTATTTGCACTGCTTACCCTTCTGGGTTTGATAGAATTTTATAAACTCACACAAGGATGTGAAAAAAAAATCACCGGAATAATCGATTTATTAGGTGGAGTTGGACTATTCGGTTGTTTTTATTACAAATTTTCCGACCCATCTTTCGACCTCTTATGGATTGCCCCTTATCTCGGATATATCCTTATACGCATGGTGATGCAATTATACACCAAAGAGGAGCAACCAATCAACAATCTCGCAAAATCATTTCTTGGACACATCTATGTGGCACTTCCATTAGCTCTATCAGCGATTATATATTTTGAATGTGGCGCACGCATTTTGCTTGCACTATTCATATTTATCTGGCTCAACGATACGGGAGCATTCTGCGTAGGGTCTTTAATAGGTAAAAATAGATTATTTGAACGGATTTCTCCCAAAAAGTCATGGGAAGGATTCTTTGGCGGACTATTATTCACAGTAGGTGCAGGCATTCTGTTTGCTACATGTTTTGCTTCATTTTTTGGGGGACCATCGTTGCTCGTGTGGATAATGTTTGCAGTAATTGTTACTATTTTCTCCACTTGGGGTGACCTATGCGAGTCTTTAATGAAACGCACACTCGGAGTCAAAGATTCAGGAAAATGTCTTCCCGGGCATGGTGGCATTTTAGATCGTATAGATAGCCTTTTGCTTGTGATACCTGCAGTGCTACTATTTTTTATAATATTAGGAACATTAAAAACGATATAAAAAAGATGAACGACCAACGTTATGACCAACGAGGCGTATCGGCTTCAAAAGAGGATGTGCACAATGCCATCAAGAATATCGATAAAGGACTTTTCCCTGACGCATTTTGTAAAATCATTCCCGATATTCTTGCCGGTGATGAAAATTATTGCACAGTAATGCACGCCGACGGAGCAGGCACAAAATCTTCTCTTGCCTACATTTATTGGAAAGAAACAGGAGACTTAAGTGTATGGAAAGGGATTGCTCAAGACGCATTGGTAATGAATATCGACGACCTTCTATGTGTAGGAGCAACCGACAATATCCTATTATCAAGCACTATCGGACGCAACAAAAGGCTTATTCCCGGTGAAGTGATTTCAGAAATAATCAACGGCACAGAAGAGTTGCTTGCCGAATTGCGTGAGATGGGCGTGAACATATATAGTACCGGAGGTGAAACTGCCGATGTAGGCGATCTCGTACGCACAATAATAGTCGATAGCACTGTTACTTGCAGATTGAAGCGCAGCGATGTGATCGACAATGCCAATATACAATGTGGAGATGTGATTGTAGGGCTCTCATCTTATGGACAAGCAAAATACGAAAAAAAATATAATGGCGGGATGGGTAGCAACGGGCTTACATCTGCACGTCATGATGTAATAGGTAAATACATAACCGAAAAATATCCCGAAAGTTACGACAATGGAATCCCATCCGATTTGGCATATTCAGGCTCGTTAAAACTCACTGATAAAGTTGAAGGATTGGATGTGAATGTAGGACAACTCATCCTGTCACCTACTCGCACCTATGCACCTGTAATACAATCAATTCTTAAGAACATGCGACAAAGCGTTCATGGAATGGTGCATTGCTCAGGAGGAGGACAAACCAAAATAATCAACTTCATCAAGGATAAATTAGTTATAAAAGACAATCTGTTCCCTATTCCCCCTCTTTTTGACATCATTCAGAAAGAATCGGGTACTTCTTGGGAAGAGATGTACAAAGTTTACAACATGGGACACCGCATGGAAATATACACTCCTGCAGCCGATGCCGAAGCAATAATTAAAATTGCTGAATCATATGGTGTAGAAGCTCAGATTATAGGTCATGTGGAAAAAGCATCAGGTAGCAATGTCACTATTAAATCTGAAAAGGGCACATTTAATTACTCAAAGTAATTATTCCAATTGAAATCATATCATGCCATATTGGTAATGATTGTGCTTATGGCACTTGCCTGTGGAAGAAAATCCACAGGCAAGGACAGCACAGATTCGCACCAGCACCCTATCCCCGATACATTAAGAGTGGGTATTCTATATAGTCCTACATCATATTTCATATATCGTGGTGAGGAGATGGGATATGAATATGAGCGTATTTCAAAATTCACATCCGATAAAGGGGTTACTCTCAAACTTGTTGTAGCACCTAACATGAATTCAATGGTGAGTATGCTCGACTCAGGCAAAATAGATATTATTGCCAATGAAATTCCAATCACATCCGAATACAAGAATAAGGTACTGCATTGCGGCTATGAAAACATTACTCATCAAGTATTGATTCAACCTAAAACAAAGTCGGGCAAAGGACGAATTACAGATGTCACACAATTAGTGGGAAAAGATGTATATGTAGAAAAAGGCTCAAAATATGAGTCGCGCCTTCGTAATCTCGACAACGAACTTGGAGGTGGCATTAAAATACACCCCATTGCACAAGATACTCTTATCTCCGAAGACTTAATTGAAATGGTTTCGGAAGGCACGCTCCCTCTAACAATAGTTGACAGTGACATTGCAAAACTCAACCGCACATATTACGACAATATTGATATATCACTCGTAGTAAGTTTCCCTCAGCGTTCGGCATGGGCAGTAAACAAAGATGACATGTGGCTTCGTGACTCAATAAATGCATGGAGTCGTTTAGCTCAAAATATAGCATCCTCAAAGAGTCTGTTGAAACGATATTTCGAATTAAGTAAAACCGGAAGTGATCAATTATCTGGAGATCCGATTTCAGCAATTGATTTAAAACGAGGCAGAATATCTCAATACGACAATCTATTTAAACATTACGCAAAAGAAATCGAGTGGGATTGGCGTTTACTTGCAGCACAGGCTTATATTGAATCACATTTCGATACGACAGCAGTGTCGTGGGCTGGAGCAAAAGGACTAATGCAACTAATGCCCGGCACTGCCAGAGCCTACGGATTAAAGAGTCATGAAGTAACAAACCCAGAACTAAACATAAAAGCTGCCGTAGCAAGTATAAAGGATCTCGATAAGTCCCTATCACAACGAATACCTGATAGTGGAGAGAGAATAAAATTTATTATCGGCGCATACAATTCAGGCATAGGACATGTATATGATGCAATAGCTCTCGCTAAGAAATATGGCAAGAATCCTCAAATTTGGGAAGGGAATGTGGAAGAAATGATTCTACTAAAATCCAATCCGGAATACTTCAATGATGAAATATGCAAATTCGGATACTTTAAGGGGAAACAAACAGTAAATTATGTTGCACATGTCCAGAAAATTTACAACCTTTACCGCTCAAAAATCAAACTATAATTTTTATTTACAACTTAATCAATTAATCAAATTATGAAAAAGTATTATCTAAGTATTGCCGTTGTTCTCGCTTGTGCCAGCTCATTAATGTTTTCATCTTGTATCGGTAGCTTTGCCCTTACAAAAAAGGTTCTTAGCTGGAACAAACAAGTAGGAAGTAAATTTGTAAACGAACTCGTATTCTTCGCATTTTGGATCCTTCCTGTATATCAACTTTCAGCTCTTGCAGATGTATTGGTAATTAACAGTATTGAATTCTGGTCTGGATCTAACCCAATGGGTGCAAGTGTGAAAACAATCGATACCGAAACAGGACGTTATTTGGTAAAATGCGACGATAAAGGATATACAATCACCAGTGAAAAAGATCAATCAATTGTGAAATTAAACTTCAACGAAGCTGATAATTCTTGGGCTGTAGAAGCTAATGGAGAATCTCATACTTTCATGACTTTTGTTGAT
>CAZYEO010000062.1:0-14225 GCA_964646495.1 uncultured Muribaculaceae bacterium | reverse complement strand
CTTGAATCAATATCTCGTAGCTTTGGTTATATATACGGACGTGAACGTGGTGTGCGCATCAATACTATATCTCAATCTCCTACTCTCACAACTGCCGGAAGTGGCGTAAAGGGTATGGAATCGCTAATGGATTTTGCTGACAGAATGTCGCCACTCGGTAATGCCAGTGCTGACGAATGTGCAGATTATTGCATGGTGATGTTTAGTGATCTTACCAAAAAGGTAACAATGCAGAATTTATTCCACGATGGAGGATTCTCAAGCATGGGTATGAGTCTTCGTGCAATGGATCAATATGAAAAAAGTTTTGACGAATACCGCAATGAAGATGGTACAATCCAATATGGATAGACCTATTTAGTGAAACACAATAAAGAACGGTCCCGATTGCAAATTAATGTAATCGGGACTGTTGCTATTTATGGAAGAGAGAGAAATTAATTTCGGAATATCAATGATCCATCTTTTGCATCAATGATTATTGGAATCTCTTTGTTTACTTTCTGCGCAAGAATGTCTTTTGAAAGTTGATTCAGCACGAGACGATGAATGGCTCTTTTCACTGGTCGAGCTCCAAATTCGGGATCGTATCCCTCTTTGCCGAGAACTTCCAATGCAGCAGGTGTAATTTCAAGAGTTACTCCATTTTTCTCTAATACCTTCTTTATTGATTTAATCTGCATTCCTACAATTTCTTGTATTTCGGTCTCATTAAGAGGCATAAACATTATGATTTCATCAATACGATTAAGAAATTCAGGACGGATATTCTGCTTCAATAGCTCCAAAACATCCTTTTTTGTCTCCTCAATAACTTTACCTCTATTTTCAGGAGTGAGAGTTTCCATTTTCTCCCGTATCAACTGTGACCCCATGTTGGAAGTCATAATAATTATGGTGTTCTTGAAGTTTACCAATCTACCCTTATTATCTGTAAGTCTACCATCGTCGAGTACTTGCAATAAGATATTGAATACATCAGGGTTTGCTTTCTCAATCTCATCAAATAGTACCACTGAATATGGTTTTCTCCTTACAGCCTCAGTGAGTTGTCCTCCTTCCTCATATCCTACATATCCTGGAGGAGACCCGATAAGACGAGTAACCGAGAATTTCTCTTGATATTCACTCATATCGATACGCGTCATCATATTCTCATCGTCAAATAGATATTCAGCAAGAGCTTTGGCAAGCTCTGTTTTACCTACACCGGTAGTGCCCAGAAATATGAATGAACCGATAGGGCGACGAGGATCGTTAAGTCCGGCGCGACTACGGCGCACAGCATCCGATATAGCGCGTATAGCGTCCTCTTGTCCTACAACACGTTCGTGTAGCTCATCCTCAAGATGTAATAATTTTTCTTTCTCGCTTTGTTGCATTTTGCGTACAGGAATACCTGTCCAACGCGATACTACATCTGCAATATCATCGGCATCCACCTCCTCTTTAATCATTGCTTTATCACCTTGCATGATTTTGAGTTGCTCTTGAATTGTAGCATTTTCGTCCTCTTTTTTCTTGATAGTAGAGTATCTTATTTCGGCTACTTTGGCATAATCTCCTTCACGTTCGGCTCCTTCAGCTTCAAAATTCAAGCGTTCAATATCAATCTTATTTTGTTGAATTTTATTGATTAAATCCTTTTCAGCCTGCCACTTAGCTTTATATTCCTTCTCTTCTTCTCGCAGATCGGCAAGCTCACGTTCAATATCGCGTACTGTATTTTTATCACCTTCGCGTTTTATGGCTTCGCGTTCAATTTCGAGCTGAGCAATCTTTCTCGATATTTCATCGAGAGCTTGTGGCACCGAGTCAATTTCAAGTCTTAATTTAGATGCTGCTTCATCGATAAGGTCGATAGCTTTGTCAGGAAGAAAACGATCGGTAATATATCTCACCGATAATTGAACCGCAGCAATAATAGCTTCATCTCTGATACGCACTTTATGGTGATTCTCATATCTTTCTTTCAATCCACGCAATATAGCTATTGCACTTAGTTCATCGGGTTCATCTACCATTACTTTTTGAAAACGGCGTTCGAGAGCCTTATCTTTTTCAAAATATTTTTGATATTCATCAAGAGTAGTGGCTCCGATACTTCTCAATTCGCCACGAGCAAGTGCCGGTTTCAAAATATTGGCGGCATCCATCGCTCCATCACCTTTTCCTGCTCCTACAAGGGTGTGGATTTCATCAATGAATAGAATTATTTCACCTTCAGATTGTATAACTTCATTCACTACCGATTTTAATCTCTCTTCAAATTCACCTTTATATTTTGCACCTGCCACCAATGCGCCCATATCGAGAGAAAATACCTGTTTACTTTTAAGGTTTTCGGGTACATCTCCACGCACAATACGTTGTGCTAATCCTTCGGCAATAGCAGTTTTCCCGGTTCCCGGTTCACCTATTAGCATTGGGTTGTTTTTTGTGCGTCGGCTCAAAATTTGGAGTACACGCCTTATTTCGTCGTCCCGTCCAATTACGGGATCGAGTTTTCCGCTACGAGCACGTTCATTAAGATTGATAGAATATTTGCTTAATGATTGATAGGTGTCCTCTGCACCCTGATCGGTAGCTTTCTTCCCTTTTCTTAATTCTTGTATTGCAGCTTCTACCTCTTTTTCACTCACTCCGGCATCTTTAAGTATTGTAGATGCTTCTGTTTTGATTTGAAGAAGCGCAATCAGAAGCGTTTCCACCGTCACATATTCGTCGCCGATTTTCTTGGAATAGTCGATGGCTTTCTGTAGCACTTCATTAGAAGTACGGCTGAGATATGGCTCATTGCCTCCTGATACTTTAGGCAAAGATGCAATATCACGATCCAATACAGATTCAATCAGGCTAAGATTTGCACCGATTTTTTGAAAAATAAATTTCACCACAGATTCACCCTCGGTTATCACAGCCTTTAGCAGATGAACCGGTTCGATTGCTTGATTGCCGCTATTACGGGTAATCTCAACCGCTTTCTGAATAACCTCTTGCGATTTGATTGTAAAGTTGTTGAAATTCATAATATAGTAAATATTAAATTATTTATTCTCGCACCTGTTA
The DNA here is from genome assembly GCA_964646495.1 of uncultured Muribaculaceae bacterium. GTDB lineage: Bacteria > Bacteroidota > Bacteroidia > Bacteroidales > Muribaculaceae > HGM05232. Next base: position 11,156 of record CAZYEO010000062.1, on the reverse strand, counting down.
AGGCTTACGACATAAATTAAACAAATTAATTATTTAAATGTTTCTGTTTGTTCATAAATACTAACTACAATATCTGTGCCAACCGATGTTTATTGTGACAATAATTTTGTTTCAGTTATGCCTAAATATCCTATCTTTGTAATAGATATTTTAAAGAAATGACAAAGGATATAAACTCTACAGATCATGATGCTTGCAATGAATTGGTGAATATTGTAAAATATCATGGTGTCAATCGGGTCGTAATATCGCCCGGATCGCGTAATGCTCCATTAATAGTAGCATTCTCACGATGTAGTGCAATTAAAAAATATGTAGTGGTAGATGAACGGAGTGCGGCATTTATGGCACTCGGCATGGCTCAGCAAACAGGTGAACCTATTGCTTTGATATGTACGTCGGGATCTGCTATGCTCAATTATGCACCGGCTATTGCCGAGGCATTTTATCAAAATATTCCATTGATAGTGATTACTGCCGATCGCCCGGAAGAATGGGTGGATCAAAATGAAGGGCAGATAATAAGACAAGTAGGAGCATTGCGTAATTTTGTAAAGGGTAACTACAATATTTCGGCATGTATGCCGGATGACCGGAGCAAATGGTATATTAATCGGCAACTTAATGATGCCATGCTATCGGCGACTGATCTTCCAAAGGGTCCGGTCCATATAAATTTTCAATTAATTGAGCCTCTTTTTGGCGAGAAGCCTATTGATAAGGTGTCACAAACCAGAATAATTCGGAGCATCAAATCTGATGAATCTCTATCGAATCAAGATGTTAAGATGCTTATAAAGGAAATGTCGTCTACAAAGCGTATAATGATTCTTGCGGGATTTTATGAGCCGAATAAAGAATTGGAAAGCGCCATAAATAAGTTATCAGGTCTGCCTAATATTACAGTTCTCACTGAAACCATCACTAACATTCATGGTGACGGAATCATACATGCTATTGATCGCACTCTTTCATCCATTGACCGCAGCGAGGACGGGGATTTTCAGCCAGAGTTGCTTATAACTTTTGGGGGTGCTTTGGTGTCAAGAATGATCAAAGAATTTCTGAGAAAATCAAAGTTGCAAAAACATTGGCATATTGGAGTTACTGAGTCCATAATCGATACAATGATGCAACTAAGTGAGCGTATTGAAATTTCGCCCAATATATTTTTCAATCAGATAGCAAGCAATCTGAATTATGATAATATGATTGATACAGACTATCGAGATAGATGGAGACAAAAGTATAAATTGGCATTGGATTCGCATAATGAATATATCAATAATTCGCAGTGGTGCGACCTTAAAGCATTTTCAATTTTGATTCCAAATATACCCATTGAATATTATTTACAAGTAAGCAATGGAACTCCAATTAGATATTGCCAATTATTTGCCCCGATTAATGTGAAACAAAACAATTGCAATCGTGGTGTTGCCGGAATTGATGGTGCTACCTCTACAGCACTCGGAGCATCGCTGGCAGTAAATGGTAAAACTCTTTTTATTTCGGGTGATATGAGTTTGACATACGATATTAACGGATTAAATTCACAATATAATCATCCTGGATTTAAAGTGATAGTAATGTGTAATGGTGGCGGAGGAATTTTCCGCTTTATAATGGGAGATAATCCATTGCCTGAAATTGATGATTATTTTGAAGTTAGGAGAGATGTTCAGATCAAAAAATATGCTGATGCTTTTGGTTTTGATTATTTCAGTGCAGATAGTGAGGAATCATTGATGTTAGAACTTCCTAAATTTTTTGCCGACAATAATCGTGCGGCTATCATGGCAATTTTCACGCCGTCAATTCGCAACGGAGAGATTTTAAGAGAATATTTCCGTCGTCATAGGAAAAACAAAATTAAATAAATTAGAAGATATGAGTAATAGAAAATGGACTATAATAAAGGAATATACCGATATACTTTTTGAACAAAGTGGTGGTATTGCAAAAATTACAATAAATCGTCCGAAAGTGTATAATGCATTTCGACCTCTTACAAATACAGAGATGCTTGATGCTATGCAAATATGTCGTGAACGCAGCGATATAGGGGTAATAGTATTTACCGGAGCAGGTGATAAGGCGTTCTGCTCGGGTGGGGATCAGAAAGTAAAAGGTATAGGTGGATATATTGATGAAAATGGTGTTCCTCGTCTTAATGTACTCGATTTACATAAGGCAATTCGTTCAATACCAAAACCGGTAATAGCAATGGTAAACGGATATGCAATAGGTGGCGGACATGTGCTACATGTAGTGTGCGATCTTTCAATTGCAAGTGAAAACGCTCGTTTTGGGCAAACGGGTCCTAAGGTGGGAAGTTTTGATGCCGGATTCGGATCTTCATATCTTGCGCGTTGCGTAGGGCAGAAAAAAGCTCGTGAAATTTGGTTCTTATGCCGTCAATACACAGCAAAAGAGGCAGAAGAGATGGGAATGGTGAATAAGGTAGTGCCGTTTGAAAAATTGGAGGAGGAAACAATGGAATGGTGTGATACGATACTTTCACGCAGTCCGATGGCTATAAGAATGATAAAAAGAGCATTAAATGCAGAACTCGATGGACAAAGAGGCATGATGGAGTTTGCCGGAGATGCAACCTTAATGTATTATCTCATGGAGGAGGCTCAGGAAGGGAAAAATGCTTTTCTTGAGAAGAGAGATCCTGATTTCAATAAATTTCCTAAATTTCCAGGATAATGAAAGCAGCATTTGCCCCTTACACTCTATTATTCCGTCAGGCATCAGGTACTTCGCGTGGAGTACTTACGGAAAAACAAACATATTTTATCAAATTGTGGGAGCCTGAAGAACCCGAAAACTTCGGTATCGGTGAATGTGCTCTTTTTAAAGGATTATCTGTGGAAGATAATGATGAATATGAGGATAAATTGTCTGAGTTATGCCATAATATAGAGAAAAATGAAGGTACTGATCTTTCAGGACATTCTTCTATAAAATTTGGATTGGAAGGAGCTATATTGGATTATACCAACGGATGCAAGCGTATTAACTATCCATCGGATTTTACTATGGGTAAATCGTCAATTCCTATCAATGGATTGATATGGATGGGTAGCAAGGATGAAATGATACAACGAATCGATGAAAAGATTGCTGCAGGATTTAATACTTTAAAACTAAAAGTAGGAGCGTTAGACTTTGCATCTGAGCTTGAAATGATCGATTATATAAGGTGTCGTTATTCTCCAGAAAGGCTTGAACTTAGATTGGATGCTAATGGCGGTTTTACGAAACACAATGCCATGAGCCGACTTGAAAAGCTTGCCGCTTTCGATATTCATTCTATTGAGCAACCCATAAAGGCAGGTAATTGGAATGAGATGTCATATTTATGCGCCAATTCTCCAATTCCAATTGCTTTGGATGAAGAGTTGATAGGAATAACAGATTACGTGCAGATGAATGAATTACTCCGTACTATTTCTCCTAAATATATAATAATCAAACCATCATTGATGGGTGGATTGAGTGGGGCTGAAGACTGGCTTAAAATGGCATCGCAATATGATATAGGGGGATGGGTGACTTCTGCTTTGGAGTCAAATGTGGGACTTAGTCTTATCGCACAATGGGTGGCAACTCTGCAAGTGAGAATACCCCAAGGTTTAGGTACCGGAGGATTATATACCAATAACATAACTTCTCCCTTATTTCAGGAAAAGGATTTTCTTATGTATAATCCTAAACATGAATGGGAATTGCCGTCGCTCGAATGGAAAATATAAATTTTAGTGTAAACGGATGCAAATGCAGTTCGTTGGAGGATGTAAGCAAATGTGCCTCCAAGGAATTTTATACCTTTATAGCCTCATTTGTTGATTCGGAAAAATATATAGTGGCTCACACATCGGGATCAACCGGTGAGCCAAAAGCGATTCATTTGCTTAAGGAGGATATGAGGCGATCAGCTGCATTGACAAATAAATTTTTCTCACTTTCATCCGATTCTCTATTTTATCTTTCACTTTCCCCTACATACATAGCTGGGAAAATGATGATTGTTAGGGCTTTAGAATTGAATGCATCTATAATTGAAGAAATACCCTCAAATACACCTCTTGCCGAATATGAAGGTAGAAGCATTGATATTGCAGCATTTGTGCCATCTCAATTGAATTATCTTTTCAATAATCCACATAAATTGGCATTGATAAAGGCGATGATTATAGGTGGCGCTAAAATGTCGTCGAGAATAGAACGTAGAATTGCCGATATGGGACTTAATGCATATGCTACCTATGGAATGACCGAAACATGCTCTCATGTGGCTCTTGCAAAGATAACATCACCTGTTGAACCGTTTAGAGCTCTTGATAATGTATCATTCAGCACAGATGATAGGGGATGTCTTGTTATCTCAGCTCCGCATTTGAGTGAAAAAATATATACCACCAATGATATGGTAGATATTATTTCTCCTACACAATTCATATGGCAAGGGAGGTATGATAATGTGATAAATACTGGAGGAATAAAAGTTTTTCCCGAAGAGATAGAGCACAAAATCGCTCATCTTATTCCTAAAAGTAAATTTTTTATATCTTCTCAATCATCAGAAAAATGGGGAGAAGAGGTAATTCTTGTTATTGAATATCCCGGGCTGAAAGAGGGGGATAAAAAAGAGGGTGAGATAAGAACCGATTTCATAGATAAAATGAAATTATTATTACCATCGTATTCTATTCCTCGTAAATGGATTGCAATCAATAAAATTGCATATACAAATTCCGGGAAGGTTATAAGAAAGTTATAAAAATAAAATGTTAAATAAACTATTTATTTAGACTAATTATAAATAATGCGAGCATAATATTTTGATTAATCGGCTAAATTCCTCACCTTTGTGCTATAATTAAAATTTGCAAATGGAGAGGTTACGACTTTCGGATATTAAAACCGGAGAATCTGCTATAATAATAAAAATCCTTGGCTATGGAGCGTTTAGACGACGCGTTATGGAAATGGGATTTGTGAAGGGGAAAGAAGTAAAGGTGGAAATGAATGCACCTCTTCATGATCCTATAAAATATAAGATTCTTGACTACGAAGTTTCTCTCCGCCGCAATGAGGCAGCGCAGATTGAGGTAGTGAGAGTGATGGATGAAACATCATATTTAGATACTGCACATACCAATACAATACGCGATGTAGATTCGATTCCGGGAACCAATATAGATGCAGAACGTCGTACAATAAATGTAGCTCTAATTGGAAATCCTAATTGTGGCAAAACATCCATGTTTAATTTTGCCAGCGGTTCCCATGAACATGTAGGTAATTACAGTGGGGTGACGGTAGACGCAAAATTAGGACATTTTGATTATAAGGGATTTAAATTTAATATAGTTGATCTACCCGGCACATATTCACTTTCGGCGTATTCCCCTGAGGAATTATATGTGAGACGTTATTTGAAGGATGAAATACCAGACGTTATCGTTAATGTAGTGGTGTCAAGCAATCTTGAACGGAATCTTTATCTCACAACCGAGCTTATAGACATGGATCGAAGCATGGTAATTGCCCTTAATATGTATGATGAATTGGAAAAAAGTGGGGTTAAGGTAGATTATACTACATTGGGTAAGATGATTGGCGTTCCCATTGTCCCCACGGTGTCGCGCAACGGAGAAGGGATAAATGAGCTTTTTGATGCCATTATAAAAGTATATGAAGATGAACATGATATGGTGCGCCATGTGCATGTAAATCTTGGGAATGAACTCGAAGAATCAATCAAAATTCTTAAAGATGAATTAAAAAAGGATGTTTCACTTCTGCCTCCTTTTTCGCCGAGATATTTGGCAATAAAATTATTAGAAAAAGATAAAGAGGTTGAATCCCTTTTAAGCAATATTCCTGCATATTCTCAATGGATAATATTGCGCGACAAATTAGTGAAACAGTTTGAGATTGATAGGCACGAGGATATAACATCTGCTGTAGCAAGCGAAAAATATGGATTTATTGCGGGTGCTTTGAGAGAAACAATGGTAGAGCCCGAAACACAACCAATAGACACTACAAAAATAGTAGATACGATTGTGACTCATAAACTTCTTGGATTTCCGATATTCTTATTTATAATGTGGTTTATGTTTTGGGCTACATTTGAGGTAGGTGCTTACCCAATGGAATGGATTGAGAATGGAGTAGGGTGGATTTCCGAATTATTGCGTGCATATATGGCTCCGGGACCTATTAAAGATATGCTCATTGATGGGATTATTGGTGGTGTAGGTGGAGTAATAGTATTTTTGCCCAATATATTGATACTATATTTTTTTATTTCATTCATGGAGGATTCCGGGTATATGGCGCGGGCAGCGTTCATTATGGATAAAATAATGCATAAAATAGGACTCCACGGCAAATCATTCATACCTTTGATAATGGGATTCGGTTGTAATGTGCCTGCTATAATGGCTACAAGAACCATAGAGAGCAAAAGCAGTAGAATTATTACGATGCTAATAAATCCATTTATGTCGTGTAGTGCTCGTCTGCCGATTTATATATTATTGGTAGGTACATTTTTTCCAAATCATTCATCATTGATTTTTCTGGCTCTTTATTTATTAGGAATAATAATAGCTATAATAACAGCAAAATTACTTCGCAAATTCTATTTTAATAAAGATGAAACACCATTTGTGATGGAATTGCCACCTTACCGTATTCCCACAATGAAATCATCGATACGTCACATGTGGAGCAAAGGGGAGCAGTATATTCGTAAAATGGGGGGGATAATATTAGTAGGTAGTTTGGTAATATGGATGTTGAGCTATTTTCCTCGTGATATTCAAAAATCAGAGGAACAAATGACTACAACAGAGATTATGGAGCATGAGCAAAATTCATATTTGGCCAGGATAGGGAAGTTTGTAACTCCGATAGTGGAGCCTATTGGAATGAATTGGAAGATGTCGATAGCAATAATATCGGGAACTACTGCTAAAGAGATTGTAGTATCTACGCTCGGAGTATTATATCCGGGTAATTCCGCAGATGAAAATGAGCCGTTGAGCGATAGACTTTCTGCTGTCAATGCTCAAACCGGCGAACCTCCGATTACCCCTTTGCAAGCTCTTAGTTTTATGGTATTTGTTCTATTATATTTCCCATGTATAGCCACAATTACTGCAATAGTAAAAGAATCAGGGAGTTGGAAATACGGTGCATTTTCAGTAGTATATAACACCGGTGTGGCGTGGATAATGTCATTTATTGTGTATCAAATTGGTAGCTTATTAATATGATTAGTATTTAAATAATACTGATCTTTTCAATAAAATACGAAAGGCGCATGAATTAGATTCTGCGCCTTTCGTATTTTATTAATAAGGAAATTAAAATTCTGAGGTAAAATGAAATTTTATCTTTGGAAAATCGGCTTGAGCCATTTGCAACACATAATTTGAGTCGGCGAGAAATACATCACGTCCTTCTCTGTCGATTGCCATAAATTGATGCTTGCGTTTTTTGAATGCATCGAGTGCTGCGGCATCATCGCTTTCAATCCAACATGCCTTATACAGACTGATCGGTTCCCATCGACATTGTGCTCCATACTCGTGTAATAGTCGATATTGAATAACTTCAAATTGCAATTGCCCCACAGTTCCGATAATCTTTCTACCGTTGAATTGATTGGTAAATAGCTGTGCCACACCTTCATCCATGAGCTGTTCGATACCCTTATTTAGCTGTTTGGTTTTCATTGGGTCGGTGTTCTCAATATATTTGAACATTTCAGGCGAGAAACTCGGTAGTCCTTTGAAATGTAATTGCTCCCCACCAGTAAGAGTGTCGCCGATTTTGAAATTTCCGGTATCGGGTAATCCTACTATATCTCCGGGATATGCTTCGTCGAGAATAGATTTTTTTTGAGCCATAAAAGCTGTCGGAGCCGAAAAACGCATCATTTTATTGCTACGTATATGCTTATAGTTTGCATTTCGTTCAAAACACCCACTACATACTTTTACAAACGCAATACAACTACGATGGTTAGGATCCATATTGGCATGTATTTTGAATACAAATCCTGTAAATTGATCTTCTTCAGGCTTCACGATTCTTTCCACTGCTTTCACCGGTCGTGGAGCCGGTGCTATTTTTACAAAACAATCAAGAAGTTCTTTGACCCCAAAAGTGTTTAAAGCCGATCCGAAAAATACCGGAGCTACTTCACCTCTTAAGTAAGCAGTATCATCAAAATCAGGATATACTCCATCAATCAATTCTATATCTTCACGTAATTTAGCTGCATCAACTTCACCTACATTTTCATCGATTAATGTATCGGATAAATCTGTGATTTCTACGCGTTCTGTTATTTTCTGCTTGTTAGGTGTGAATAAATCAAGGCTCTTCTCAAATATATTATACACCCCCTTAAACTTTGCACCGATATTAATAGGCCAGCTAAGTGGGCGCACTTTTATTTGGAGTTCAGCCTCCAATTCGTCGAGAATATCAAATGGATCTCGCCCTTCACGGTCAAGCTTATTTACAAAAATAATAACAGGAGTGTTACGCATGCGACACACTTCCATTAATTTCCGTGTTTGCATCTCTACCCCTTTAGCCACATCGACAACGATAATTACACTATCCACTGCAGTGAGTGTGCGATAAGTATCTTCTGCAAAGTCTTGGTGACCCGGAGTATCGAGAATGTTAATCATATAATCTCCATAATTGAATCCCATTACGGATGTGGCAACAGATATACCGCGTTGTTTTTCTATCTCCATCCAGTCGGATGTAGCCGTTTTTTTTATTTTGTTGGATTTTACAGCTCCAGCCACATGAATAGCTCCACCAAATAGCAGTAATTTCTCTGTAAGTGTTGTTTTTCCCGCATCCGGGTGACTGATAATCGCAAATGTTCTGCGTCGATCTATTTCGTTTTGTATATTTGCCACGTTTTATCTTTATCGATTTTGTTGTTCTAATATTTTAATACATTTATCCAAGCTCTCTTCCCAGTAAGGAATCGTGATGTTGAACGAGGATTTAATTTTTTCTTTATTTAGTACACTGTAAAATGGTCGTTTTGCCTTTGTTGGATATTTATCGCTTGATACAGGTTGAACTTCGCACGTTGTTATGCCTGCAATACGATGTATTGCTTTCGTAAAATCGTACCATGATGTTGCACCTTCGTTTGAAAAATGATAAACACCATTTTTCCAATCATTACTTTTCAAGATACTCGCTATAGCTATAGCCAAATCATGAGCATAAGTTGGGGTTCCGATTTGGTCGCATACTACACTGAGCGAATTTTTTTCTTGCCCTAAGCGAAGCATTGTCTTTACGAAATTATTACCATATGGAGAATAAAGCCACGCTGTGCGTATTATTATTGACGAGGGTAGAATTTCCATTAATTTAATTTCTCCTTTCAATTTGGATGATCCGTACACAGAATTAGGGTTAGGAATATCCGTTTCGATATAGGGCATATAATTAGTGCCGTCAAATACATAATCTGTAGATATATGTATTACTTTGGCATTATTATTTTTTGCAGCATTTGCAATGTTTTCAACCGCCAGTGAATTTAATTTATGGCACAATTCCGTATCTTCCTCAGCCTTATCCACGGCAGTGTAGGCAGCACAATTTACTACAATGTCAATAGCATTATCAGTTATGAATTTATCAATTGCTTGTAGGTCGGTAATATCAAGGGTTTCAACATCAGTCGAAAAAAGCTTAAATTCACCATCGGGTTGCAGTACATTTTGGATTTCGTTCCCAAGTTGTCCGTGCGCTCCGGTTATAAGGATATTTTTTGCCATGATCTCAATCTTTATTATCAAACAATGGAGTTTCCTTGTTCTTTTTGTATAATGCAGATAGAGTGGCTATAAATTTAGATATCTGCTTGATTGCAATCGCCGTATCAGGTGATATTTCTTTTCCTTGTAATTTTAGCAATAACATTCCGTATAATGCATTAAAACAAGTTTCTATTTCACCTACTTTGTTTTCGCCCGCTTTGGCTCTAAGCTCCACCACAAATGGGAGAGTGCGATAAAACTCTGCGTTGTATTCAGTGAATTTCGGTGATTTCAGCAGCTCGAGATGTAACTCTGTGAGATTAATTATCACATTATTATTGATTTGAAGATGTCCATTGTCAACAATATTTTCAACCCTCATCATCTCAATCAACGATTCATACCATTCACGAATTTCCTTGCTTGTTTCCTCTGCAATATCATATTTAGATATTACATCTTTAGATATTTTGTCGATATCCAATTTATATGCACGGATAATATCCTCTATCTGCCACATATATAAAAGATATTCAGCAATATTCTCTTCTTTTTTTTGTTTTGCTATAATCATGAGTAGTGTCTTTTATTGGATAAATAACGCTTATGGCTCTAAGGTTGTTATCCAAATTTGCTTATCTTTCTCAATAAAGCTTCATTAATGATTTTAATACGACGACCGTCAACAATAAGAATTTCTTCCGTAACAAAACTCGATAGCGTGCGGATAGCATTGGATGTAGTCATATTGGATAGATTGGCAATATCTTCACGTGCCATGTAGATATTTAGTGTTTCGCCATCATCTTCAAACCCATAATTATCTATCAGCAATGTAAGCGCTTCTGCCAACCGTCCGCGAATATGTTTTTGTGTAAGATTTACTATTTTAGTGTCAGATCCTCCGAGATGACGTGATAATTCATGGATGAAAAACCATGATAAAGCCTTGTTTTGATTTATTATATCCGTGACTAATGTCATAGGAAGTGCTCCAAGTGTCGAAACTTCAAAAGCTGCTGCACTTGATACGTATGGTTCATTGGCAAAATATGCACGATAACCGAAATATTGAATAGGGCGATATAGTCGCAATATTTGTTGCCGACCACCTATACCATCTTTAAACATTTTTACTTTACCCTTGAGTAAACACCATAAAAATTCAGGTGTTTCGTTCTCGGCGTAAATTATTTGATTCTTTTTAAAATTATGGATTACAAAATTATCTACTATCAGACGTTTTTCATCTGGTTTTAATATTGCCCATATTTCTGCAAGGTCTTCACTAATGACCTTCTCAAGAGTACTCTTTTTAAT
>CAZYEO010000061.1:0-14226 GCA_964646495.1 uncultured Muribaculaceae bacterium | reverse complement strand
AATATATATTCTACAAAAGTATAGATTTTGTTTCTCATAAAGTATTTATAACAGTGAAAAGCCGGTATTTAACTTTATTTAAATCTATTTGCAATTCCCTGCATCCTATTTTTTTATTTTTTTTGCATTTCCCTTACCAAAAAAATCTCAGTTGGGAAGTGGTCGCTATATCCATTTAGGAATACTCCGGCTGAATATGTGCGTAATGGATACCCCTTACGGTCTCCTTCGGTAGTTTTCAAAAATTCTTTATTCAATACTTCAGCTTTGAATAGCTTCAATTTATTGGGATCATTTCCTATTAAATTTCCGGATATAATAATTTGGTCAAATAGATTCCATTGCCCTCTATATGCTAAAGTTCCAATCCCTTTATCAAGAATAGACCACCATGGGTTATAAAAATCATGTGTTCCCACATCTTCTTTTGATTTTTTCGCACCAAGAACTTTCGCTGTACTTTTATCCATAGGGTCATCATTGAGGTCACCCATTATTATAACACCTTGGTTGGGGTCATCTTTCCATAGAGAATCGGCAATCTCTTTATTAAGAGCCGCTGCAGCTTCACGAAGATAGCTCGATTGCTCTTGCCCTCCAATGCGCGAGGGCCAGTGATTTACTATTATACTCACTTTTTCACCGGCAAGCAACCCTGTGACACACATTTGATCACGAGTGCGGAAATCAGGATAAGATGCTATTTTCAATGTATGATTCGTAACGTTAAGCACTTGGAAGAAACGAGGATTATATAGCAAGCCCACATCTACACCACGACGATCGGGAGAATCGTGATGAACAACCTGAAGATGCCACTTCTTGATAAGATCATGCTTCACAAGATCATCGAGCACCGACTTGTTTTCAATTTCCGACACGCCGATCACAGCGGGCCCGATAGGAGTTGTTTTTGTAGCCATCTGACTTATTGCATAAGCCATATTCTTCAATTTGGAGCGATATTTATCTCCATTCCACTGCCGAGCTCCTGAAGGAGAAAATTCATGGTCATACTTTCCATTATTATTAATGGTGTCGAATAGATTTTCTAAGTTATAGAATGCTACTCCAAATACTTGATATTGTTTGTCTTGAGCATAAGGCAAACAAGATGTCATTAATATGACTACAGCTAATAAAAAGATCTTCTTCATATGTTGATTGAAATTGGACCTCAAAAATATACATTTTATCGATACGACATATAACATTTATGTGAAAAAATCATTTTGTATCAAAATCTTTTATGAAAATGCCTAATTCATGTTATACAGCATATCTTTTTAAAGTTGTCATTACTTTGTAATAGCATTTTGTTTATTTTGCAAAGATTTTATCACGAATTAATAGCTCTTTCGCTTTTTATTCCTATATTTGAAACCTTTTTCGCTTAAAAAGAGGTGTTTAATTTGGATTTCAATGTTAAATTAACATAACAAACAACGAACAACAATTTAATTAATTTTTATACTAACCCAATTTTTATGAGACTCAAACTGTTTTTGCTTCTTACACTTTTGTGTAGTCTGCCCATGCTCGCGCAGCGTACAGGCATACAAGGTGTAGTAGTTGATGCGGAAAGTGGAAAGCCGGTAGTAGGAGCCAGTGTTATTGTCGACGGACAAAACCTGCTTGTTCTCACCGGTCCTGCGGGCGACTTCCTCATCTCAAATGCCAATGTCGGATCCGACAATCTGTCGATTATGTCATTAGGCTATGAAGATTGGTCACAAGAGGTTCACATTGTTAAGAACAAGGTGGGCAACTTGGGAACAATCAAACTTAAAGGTTCCTCTTTCTCAGGTACTAATTATTTTAATGATGATTTTGCTGTAACAGAATCATTGCTCGAGGATGAAGAGGGTAATAGTCAAGCTGTAGGAGCACTTACAGGTGCTAATGATAATATTTTTTATCAGACAGCCGGCTATGATTTTAATGTGATGCGTTTTCGCATGCGCGGATACGATCAGGATTTTTCGGAAACCTTTATAAATGGGGTTAATTTCACCGAACCGATACGCGGACGTTTCAATTATTCAATGCTCGGTGGTATGAATCAAGCATTCAAAAACAAATCCATCGGAATCGGATTAGAGGCTACAAGTTTCGGCTTTGGTACTGTTGGTGGAACAACTAACATCAATGCCTTAGCTAAAGACTACGCTCCAGGCTTCCGTGCAAGTGTATCATACACCAATTCCAATTATTACACACGTGGAATGGTGACTTATTCAACCGGACTCAACCAATATGGATGGGCTCTCACTGCTTCGATAATAGGACGCTATTCCGATGAAGGGGTATATCCGGGGACTTTCTACCATTCAGCAGGATACTTCCTTGCTTTGCAAAAGGTATTCAACCCACAACATACAGTTGCTATTACAACTTTCGGAGCACCTACCCAACGCGCCACCAACTCTGCAACTTATCAAGAAGTTTATGACTTAGCCGGCTCAAACCTTTATAATCCAAACTGGGGTTATCAAGATGGGAAAAAGAGAAGTGCAAAAGTTGTAGAAACATTTGATCCAACTGCAATAATCAACTGGATTTGGACACCTAAGATGGGAACATCGCTCAACACCGGTTTTGGATTCAGAGCATCCAACTATGCATCTTCTGCACTCAACTGGTATAATGCAGCCGATCCTCGCCCTGATTATTATCGTTATTTACCTTCATATTACGAAGGGAATCAAGAATCTGTAGATTTATATACCAATCTGTGGAAAAACGATGAATCGTTCCGCCAAATTAATTGGGATAAGCTTTATCAAACAAACTTCCTCAATAATTTACAATCAACCCAAACAGGCGTTGAACGCGGATCTACATACATCCTCGAAAAACGTCACAGCAATCAATTAAACTTCCAATTCAACTCTACTCTTAATCATCGTCTTAACGACTATATGACATTACAAGGGGGTATTGGAGCTAATTACACTAAGGGAACATACTACAAAACAGTGAAAGATCTTCTCGGTGGCAACTACTGGCTCGACATCGACCAATTCTCTGAAAGAGATTTCCCTGACAATAAGCAACTTCTTCAAAATGACTTGAATAATCCAAACCGCCATGTTACAAAGGGTGACAAATTCGGATACGATTATGACATCAATGTATTCACCGTGAATGCATGGTTGCAAAATATGATAAACCTTCATAAATGGGACTTCAATTACGGATTAAAGATGTCATATACCACATACCAACGTGACGGTAAAATGCGTAATGGACGCGCTCCCGAAAATTCCTACGGAAAGGGAGAAAGACATACTTTCGACAATGGAGGAATTAAGATAGGTGCTACATATAAACTCGACGGACGCAACAACTTTGTAGTGCATGCAGCCTATGAAACTAAAGCTCCACTTGCAGATCAGGCTTATGTGTCTCCTCGTATCAAAGATAATGCTATTGCAAGTCTTAACAGCGAAAGAGTAGTATCTGGAGATATCGGTTATGTATTCAACTATCGTCGCTTCAAAGGTAGCATCACCGGATTCTGGACTAATATGTATAACGGAACAGAAAGATTCTCATTCTATGATGATCAATACTCTACATTCATGAATTATGTATTAAGCAATGTAAGCAAAACATATAAAGGTGTAGAATTTGGTGTGGCTTATAAGATTACACCATCGATCACTGCAACAGCAGCAGGAACATTCTCTCGTTATCAATACAAGAATCGTCCTACAGGAACTCGCAGCTACGAAAACGGAATGCAAGCAGATACAACACAAACTGTATATTTGAAAAATTATTACGTTGGAGGAACTCCTCAACAAGCCTATAATGTAGGTATAGATTGGGCTGCTCCGGGAATGTGGTTCTTCAATATTAACTGCTCATGGATGGGCGATTCATATATCGACTTATCTCCAGTGCGCCATGAAGCAATGCCAGGTATTTGGAAAGTATGTGCTACACAACAAGAGCTTGATCAAAAAGTAAAAGAAATTACTAATCAAGAGAGATTAAATGATGCTTTTGTACTTAATGTAAGTGTAGGAAAACTTATTTACCTCAACCGCAAAGTTTCATTAAATCTTAATTTGAATATCGATAATGTGCTTAATAACCGCAAAATTCAAACCGGTGGTTACCAACAAGGACGCTTCGATTACACTAATTATTCAGTATCTAAATATCCTAACAAATACTATTACGCTCAAGGAATCAAAGTATTCTTTAACGTAGGAGTAAGATTCTAACAATAAAATTAAAAACTAATAAATCAAACTTACAGATATGAAATCATTTAAATTATATCTTAGCTTGTTACTGCTCATGGCATTTGGTATGGTAGGTTGTCAAGACAACTTCGATACTCCTCCGATTGGCGTGCCCGTAGCTCAAAATAAGCCAAATACAACAATTAAAGAGATTAAAGCCAAATATTGGGACAGTAAAGAGAATTATATCGATACCATCAAAGTTGAAAATGGTGGCGAAGATATTATTATCGCCGGACGCGTAATCAGCTCGGATGCAACAGGTAATATCTACAAAAATCTTGTTATCCAAGATCACGATGCAGATGGTACTCCCTATGCTTTAACTATGAGTATCAATGCTAATAGCCTTTACAACACTTATCGTGTAGGTCAAGAAATTGTAATCAACCTTACGAATATGTATATTGGTAAATATTCAGGACTTGAACAACTCGGTTATCCCGATTATTCTACCAGCTTCGGATGGCAAGCAACATTTATGCCGTTGGAGTTTTTTGAATCTCATGTAGAACTTAATGGTCTTCCCGATCCTACAGCTGTAGATACAGTAACTACAACATTGACTTCATTGACTGCTACTGCCGAAGGTCTTCAAAAATGGCAAAGCCAATTAATTAGATTGGATGATGTTACTTTCCCTGAAGCTAACGGTACTCTCACTTTCTCTGAAGCCGACAAATCTACAAACCGAGTTTTGCAAGATGCTGCTGGCAATACTATCAATGTACGCAACAGTAATTATGCAACTTTCAAAAATGATATTCTTCCACAAGGTACTGGTAGCGTAGTAGGTATTTTAAGCTACTTCAACAAATCATGGCAATTGCTTTTGCGTTCTACAGCAGATTGCATCGGATTCTCTACAAATACTGAGGGGACTAAAGTAAATCCTTATACAATTGCTGCCGTTAAGGAAATGCAAGGATCTACTAAAAAAGGATGGATCAAAGGGTATATAGTAGGTGCTGTAGCTCCTGAAGTAACAGAAGTGAAGAGCAATTCGGATATTGAATGGAAAGCCAAAGTTACTCTTGCTAATACTCTCGTGATTGGTGCTACTGCAGATACAAAAGACATCGCTAATTGTGCTATCGTTTCTCTTGCACAAGGCACTGCTCTTCGCTCAGCTGCTAACTTAGTTGACAATCCAACTGTTTACCAAAAGGAAATTCTTCTCAATGCTTCTGCTTTTGTGAAAGTAATGGGAACTACAGGTGTAACTACTGCTGGTGCTGCTTCTGACTTCGTAGTAGAAGGAGCCGGCGGAGGTGGAGGAACCGGTGCCGGAACCGAAGCATCTCCATTTACAGTAGATCAAGTTATTAGTGGTAGTGCTACCGGTAGCGAAGTATGGGTAAGTGGCTACATCGTAGGATGGGTTGAAGGACTGACACTATCATCAGGAGCTAAATTTAACGCAGAAGCTACAGCACAAACCAACATTCTATTGGCTGCAAAAGCAGGTGTAGAAGATGTTGCTGCTTGTATTCCTGTTCAATTACCTTCAGGTGAAATTCGTTCGGCTGTAAACCTTCAAACAAATCCTAAAAATTTCGGAAAGAAAGTAACTTTCAAGGCTAATATCGAGAAATACTTCGGTGCTACCGGTCTTAAAACTCCTACCGCTTATACACTTGAAGGTGGAAGCACAGAACCTGAAGTGCCTGTTGATCCTGTAACAACTTTAGATCAATCGTTCACTGGTATTACTGCGATTTCTCAACTTCCGGGATGGAAAGCAGTTAAGATATCAGGTGATAAAAATTGGTGGTTTCCAACTTTTGAAGGAAATGACTATGCTTCGATGACCGGCTTTAAAGGAACAACACCTCCTTTTGAAGCATGGCTAATTACCCAACCGTTGAATGTGAAGGATGCTGCTAATAAAATGCTTTCATTCCAGACCAACGTTAATGGCTACGAAAGTACTACAACAAAATTTGAAGTTTATGCAATGAGCACAAATGATCCTGCAACTGCAAAAATTACAAAATTGAATCCTACTTTGCCTGTAGCTCCTCCGGGAAAACAGTACTCAGGTATGACCCCATCGGGCAATATAGATCTTAGTGGTATGGGTGACACAGTGTATATCGGATTCAAATACCACGCTACACAAGATGCTAACTATGCTACTTGGTGCGTAGATGACGTGAAATTCGGTTTATAATCTGAGATTATCACAATAAATATAGAAGAGGCTCTCACTAATGTGGAAGCCTCTTCTCGTTTATCTAAAAGGAGCGTTTCTATACCAACTTTTCAGTAATTGCATATCGCACCAAGGATGCCGTATTTTTCACACCGAGTTTCAATAATAGATTCTTGCGATAAGAGTTGATAGTCTCGACTCCAAGAAAAAGTTTATCAGCAATCTCCCTATTTGTATATCCCTCAACGACCAATTTGAGCAATTCGGTTTCACGCATAGTGAGAAACGGTTTTCCGTTGTCATTCTTTAATTTCTTGTTCATCTCCTCACAGAAATATGTTTTCCCAATATAAACCTCACGAATAGCCTCAATAATCTCTTCTGGCATAGCATTCTTCAAAATATATCCTTTAGCACCTGCAGCTACCATTTGCTGAACGTAAATATACTCGTTAAATCCCGTAAGTGCTATTACTTTCACAAAAGGATAATTACCTGTTACATATTTACATAGCTCTATCCCATTAATATCCGGTAGATTTATATCCATAAGAATAATATTGGGAGCTACTGTTTTCAAAATATCTTTTAGATCAGCACCACGCAGAGCGGTTCCTACAATTTGAATATCGGGGTAACTCTGCAACAATAGTGTGATTCCATCAACGACTATCGGGTGATCTTCTACAATCAACAATTTAATCATTTTCGCTATGTTTTATATTGAGTTCTACGGTTACTTCAGTTCCTGTTCCCGGAGAGGACAGAATATCAATATTAGCACCTAATACCTCTACTCTTGACTGTATAGTTTGTAGCGCATTGGGATTATCCTCAATAGAAAATCCTACACCATTATCACGTACCGAGAGAGATATTTTGTCGGGCGCCGTGATTAATTGCACGTCGATGTTTAATGCTTTAGCATGTTTCAAGGCATTATTTACAAGCTCTGAGGCAATTCTATAAAAATTAATCTCTATATTTTCGGAATATCGCAACGGAGAGCCATATACATGAATTGTGACCGAAGGTAAATTATTACAAAATTCCGTAAGAGTAGGCACGAGTCCGAAATTATGTATCGATTCGGGCATAATATTATGTGCCATTTTACGCATCTCTATTATAGAATTATCTACAAATCCAAGTACCTTGTCAAAATCGGTTGTGGCTTTGGATTTCATCTGGTTAAGATTCAATTTTATCATTGTGAGCATCCCACCCAATCCATCGTGCAACTCACGCGATAAACGCCCTCGCTCCATATTTTCACCATCGAGAAGAGATTGTGCAGCCAATAATCGTTTCTCTCTCTCGGCTATATTCAAACGCTCCTCCATTACTATACGCTTCTGCCTCTGATAACGATTAAGGAGAATAATGGCTGTAATCAACAATAAAATAGCAACTATACACACAATCGAGAGAATTGTATAAAATAATTTGTCCTTAGAAAGTGATTCAATATGTGCTTCTTTCTTCTCGGTTTCATACTTTATCTCCATCTCACCCAAAGCATAACTAATATCTTCATCAGATTGCTTTGTCATAAGGTTGTAAATCTTGTCGAAAGTCTCTTCAGCCATCTTTTTCTCTCCTGTATTAATATATATTTTGAGTAAAGAAGAATTCATGGCAATTAATTGAGATAAGTCGGTGGAATCGGTGATTGCAATACATTCCAAAGCCGAATTTTTGGCTTGACTATAGTCTCCCATTCGATAATAGGCATAAGTGATATTGCGCAATGATGCTGAAATAAGATTGGGCATATCAATTTTTTTGGCTTTAATAAGAGCTTCTTGTGCATATCTCATGGCACTACTATTATCTTTAAGGTGCATATGGCATGCACCACTCAGAGATGTAAGCGCAAGTACTTCATTATAATCATCACCTATTTGTCGGGTAAGTTGCACAGCCTCATTGGCATATTTATAACAGTTCTCAGATTGAGATAGTGCAAAATACATGTTTGACAGATTTTGAGCTACTTTTGATTGCAAAGCTAAATCATCATTATCAATAGCTGCATTTCTCGCCTCAAGCAAATATTTTTCGGCTTGACGATAATTTCCTCTACTATTATAAAGCGCTCCTATATTTGATTTTATGGTAGCCACCCTATCCTTTCTTCCTATTTTTTCATATATGGGTAACGCCATGTTGTAATTCTCGATGGCTTTATCGTATTTACTCTCCACATTATAGAGATTGCCTAATGCCACATACACCCCTGCTATGATAGATTGGTCAGTAGTCTCACGTGCAATATCAAGAGCACCTATCAAAATAGTCTCAGCCGAATCAAGCCTATTATTCATATAATAAGCGACCCCAAGGTTCCTCATCAAGGTAGCTTCCATAATTAAGTTTCCACCTTTACGAGCCAAATTAATGCCATCTCTTGCCATCTGCGATGATTTGCGGAAGTCACTATCCAAATACCCCCAACTTAACTCATCGTAAACATTCAACCTCTCCTTTGCGGATATTTTATCTTGTTTCAATATAGATTCCAAAGAATCAAGATAACTGTTTTGCTCTCCCGAAAAACTCTTGAAAGCAATCATAATAAAGGCTATTAAAAGACTTAGTGTTTTTTTCATGCTATTCCATGTTTTTGATATTGGCAAAGATAATATAAATACAAAATACACCATCTCCCTTTTTGGGGGTATTTATCTGTGCTATAGGTATAAACCCCATTTTGGGGATATGCCACCAATTTACTAACAATTATTTTTGTAACGGTTTGAAATTAATTATTAACCTAAATATAAATAATTATGAGACGCATTTATTTTATGATCATTTGTTCGTTTGGGATATCTATAATACTATCGGGATGCTCAAGAGATGGAAACGAACCCGCCCCAAAACCCGAAACAGTAGAAACCCATCAGCCTGGCTCTATACCCGGATTAGGTGAAAAACCGGGAGAATTGACCGGAACGCCATTTAAACTCCCAGAAAACATTGTGATATCCGGAAAAATTCTGGGGGGTTTTGAATTAAATTCCTACGACCGAAGCCTGAAATCACGGAAACAATCACATCTACCTTTATCGTCTAAAATTATAACAAAAGTAGAAAGCGGCAGTTCATACGTTACAATCGGATGTGGCACATACGTTTCTCTTTATATCGTGCTGAAAAATACCGGAAATAGTGAGGTACAAATTATTTTTCCAGCAGGATTAATAGCAAAATCGTTAAGTGGAAATTCACAGAACGGAGTATTACTCAAAAAATCATCTATTAAAATTGGAGCCAAAAGTACCAAATATGTACTTCTAATGATGTTTTGTGGGAATGCACACCTCGGAGCATCGAGTGTGAGTGAAGAATATAAATTCAGTGTAGTGTCAAACTCATCATTAATAATTGATCTATGCAATAGATTGAAAAATAAAAAAATCAATATCGAGGAATATAACGTGAAAAGTATTTGGGAAGTAATGGCTAATCACGACTGTGATTGGACAAATTTTGATTGGTCGGAATATTATCCTACAAAATTTGAGGATTATAAATTTCAGATTCAAGAAATACTTTGGAATTTAACCGATTATGGCATATCTCTTTCTGAAGATAATATTCAAACAATAAATAATATGGAAAATTCGCGATAAGCCACATTCCCAAAATATCTTTCACAACATAAAGCACTCCCTCAATTTAATTTAAAATTTCGGGGAGTGCTTATAATATAGAGTCATAAGTAATGTAGATTGCAATCTTTGTAATACTTTTGCGTTATATTTTTAGAGATGAGTAGGATTCTGACATTAATGATTATTATTCTGATTGCTTTCAATGCATCGCAGGCAGCAGAAGTTCCCGATGCACCAAGCGGACTTAATAAGGTGTATAAGGGGAAATATCATTTTGTGGAAGAGGAAACGGGGGATACAGTATGTATGTTGGTATTTAATCCCATTACCATTTATCCAAAACTCGTATTCAAGAATAAGAAACAGGAAGAATTTTATTGGCGCACCGTGCGCGATGTGAAACGCACCCTACCCTATGCAAAATTGATATGCGCCACGCTTATCGAAACGTATGAATATATCGAAACTCTTCCTACGCAGAAAGAACGTGAAAAGTATCTGAAAGAGATGGAAAATGAAATATTCGAGCAATACAAGCCTGTTATGAAGACATTCACAAAATCACAGGGCAAAATGCTGATTAAACTCATAAGCCGTCAAACACATCAAACATCATACAACATTGTAAAAGCCTTCCTCGGTAGTTTTCGTGCCGGCTTCTGGCAAACGTTCGGCAGACTATTCGGAATGAATATGCGTTCTGATTTTAATCCTGATAAAAATAAAGAAGATGCTATAATCGAACGTGTGTGCGTGGCTGTGGAACAGGGTACTTTATAGAAGTAAATTATACACTATATATCCGCCATAATAACCAGCTACCGAAATTCCGACTCCGCTCAAGCATAAGAATATATATCCGCCTAATAAAAAGATCTTTTTATTATGACATATAAACGACAATATATACAACAATCCAGATACAGAAATAAGTATTGAAGAAGTAATCGCCGCAATATGATGGTACCCCTCTACTACATTAACTTCTCCGGTAAAATTTGCCGTCAATCCTCCTGTGGCTACTGCCGCCCAAGCACTCACTACCGACAGTAATACCAGTATTATTATGTAATTTTTCACTTCAAAAGAGTGATGTCTAATCACCCAAATTGTAGCCAAAAAAAGAGTTGTCAAAATCAATGCGATTGGAAAATGCACCGTCATAGGATGCAATATTCTGGCTAATTCAGTAAATGAGTTCATAATTATGCTTTTATATGTAAAAACATATAACGACATAAAGAGTTTAATTTACACCCAATTCTTTTCGATTTAAAGCTGATTAATAGCCATTCGGTTCAAGTACACTATTGATTCCCTTCCTACATTCATCAACATATCCAATATGCTCAATCCCGGAATAAACCCATGTCGGTGTTTCCATCCTTGATAATACTCGACATCAGTAATACCATGATAATTATCATCCATAGATGGCATTAATATAGCGCATTCAGCATCGGGAGAAACTGTAATAATAGGTAAATCGAGAAAATCGACTATCATTTGATGAAGCGCAATATCAAATTCAACAAGCCAATTCGATCTATTGAAATATAATGAATGTAAATCATTTTCAATGTATTCAAAGAAAGGAGATTTACCATAAGCCGAGAAAATAGCACCCCAATGTATGCGCTCCCAATCACCATGTGACGATATTTTAATATCGCGTAATGGCGTAATATCCTTGCCCTGTGGTTTTATTAGGGGAATTGTGAGAGTATGCTCACCATTTGCCCCGGCAATGCGTAGATGATTATGTATACGGAGCTTTGACAACTTCGTAGCATCAAGATCAAAAGAGATAGGAGTATTTGTGGCAAGCATGGATGCATAATAGCGCACCGAGCCTCCATAAGCACAATTCATGCTTGTGATGCGTTCCATCGGTGTTTATTTATCGGGATTAGCAGATGTAAATATTCTATCCCAACGTATTCCTCCGCTGAACAACCCTTTATCCTTATCAAATGAAATAATTACAAACATCGGAGTCCCAACCACATGATCTTCCGGTACAAATCCCCAATAACGTGAATCGGCAGAATTATCGCGATTATCACCCATCATAAAATAATAATCCATTTTGAATGTGTAATATTGGGTGTCTTTTCCATTAATAAATATTTTGCCATCTTTCACTTCAAGCGTATTCCCTTCGTAATTGCGGATTGCACGTTCATAAATAGGAAGATTGTCGAGCGTTACATGAAGGGTAGCACCTTTTTTGGGTATCCATACTTTACCATAATCGGATCGAGTCCATCCATAATCATGCGAAATTGGGTATAAGGTCACCATTTCACTCACCGGAACTTTAACAACTCCTGTAATCCATTTGATATTTGATATTTGTGCTAATGCTTGCGGAGTAAGTGGGGTTTGATATATTGGATTGACCTTGCCGTCGTCACCCACTTGAAGTCCCAGCGAAGCCACCGTCAT
Source organism: uncultured Muribaculaceae bacterium (assembly GCA_964646495.1). GTDB lineage: Bacteria > Bacteroidota > Bacteroidia > Bacteroidales > Muribaculaceae > HGM05232. The sequence continues at coordinate 1,747 of CAZYEO010000061.1, read as the reverse complement.
AGCTTCCAATGCGTTCTGCACAGGAATTTCATGTCTGTCGTCCACACTCACATTCAAATTTTCCCATACATCTGCCGGGATTTGTCGGCCGTCAGTTTGTAGCAAATAATTAAATTGCACATTCTTTGGCTGAGCAATCGCTTTACCATCTATATACACTATATCGTTTTTAATTTCGAGAAATTCACCCGGAAGACCGATCGCTCTTTTTACATAATTTTCACGACGATCCACAGGGCGATATATAATATCTCCAAATACCTCCTTATTGCTCCACACAGCTTCTCTACCATATTGTTGCACCAATGTATAGTAATCGGGGTTGGATACCTTTGTAGGCACTGTGTCTCCTGCAGGAAAATTAAACACTACAATATCATTGCGTTCTATATTTCTGATACCCTTCAATCGGTGATATTCAAATTGAGGAGAATCGAGATATGATTTAGTATTTACTATCGGTAATGTGTGTTGTGTGAGAGGGAAATGAACAGGAGTCATTGGTACACGCGGACCATAAAGCATCTTATTAACCCACAGATAATCTCCTACGAGAAGTGTTTTTTCAAGCGAAGATGATGGTATTTGATAATTTTGACCCACAAAAGCAAAAAGCATATAAGCCAAAATCAGAGCATAGACAATAGCATCTACCCACCCCAAAACTACTCTCACAGCACTGTTTTTTACACCTTTCCAGCAATCCCAAGGAATAAACTGAGTAAGGTAAATATCGGCAAGGATAGGAAGAAGAAGTATCACCCACCAATTTCCAAGCCAAGCCACCCAAGCAATAAAAAGCAATGCAACGATACCAAATCGTACCCATCTGGTTATTTTTACCTTTGCAATGCGCTCTTTGAGAGTTCCGCTATTAGGAGTATAAACTTCAGGTTCGGTTTTCTTAGTGCTCATTTCTATCTTTCTTTGAGTTAATGGTTTATATTCATTATTTCGTTCATAGTATGGAATCCTTTTTTCCCTTTCATCCATTCGGCAGCAATAACAGCTCCCAGAGCTAATCCCTCACGCGAAAAAGCTTCATGCCCTATTGTTATTGCATCTACTGAACTTTCATATTTTATTATATGAGTTCCCGGTACTTCACCTTCACGCTCAGATTCAATATGAATTTCTTGTTCTGTAGGCGCAACTGCTTCCGTCCAATTATCCTTTCTATCAAGATTTTCAATAATACCTTCAGCAAGTGAGATAGCTGTGCCACTCGGATGATCAAGTTTGTGGATATGGTGTATCTCTGTCATCTCTACATCATATTCAGTAAATCTATTCATCAATTTAGCAAGATATTTATTTAGAGCAAAGAATATATTAACCCCTATACTGAAATTAGAAGAATAGAAAAAAGTAGCCTTTCCCGATGAACATAAATTCTTTATCTCATCCATTTTATCAAGCCATCCGGTGCTTCCAGATACAACAGGAACGTTCTGTTCAAATGCTTTGATATAATTATTGTAAGCTGTGTGTGGAGTAGTAAACTCAATCGCAATATCTGCACTGCGAAATTCATCGCTGTCAAAATCCTCTTGGTTATTAAAATCTATCTTACACACTATCTCATGTCCGCGCTTGAGAGCAATCTCTTCAATCGCATGACCCATTTTGCCGTATCCTATCAAAGCAATTCTCATAATATCGTAAATGTAAATATATTAGTTCACAAAGATAATGTAAAGGAGACCAAAGAAAAAGAGAAAAAGGTTTTTTTACCATAACTAATGAT
>CAZYEO010000060.1:0-14443 GCA_964646495.1 uncultured Muribaculaceae bacterium | reverse complement strand
ATCTATTTGCTAAATCGCAACCGTTAAAATATAAATTGTTTGCATATATACTGATAAAGTCGGATGAAAAATCCGGGAATATTTCAGAAAATGCAATTTTTTCCGATTTGGGTCTTGGGAATCCATCTCAATCAGTAGAAAATGAAATCTATATAATAAAATCATCGGGTTTATTATCTCAAGTGATCACACGATTGGGGCTGAATGTATCATACCATACAAAACCCAATCTGCGCATGCTCAACATGTATAAAAATAATCCGATTGAGGTTGAATTTATTACAAAAGTTCCGATATTGGGTATTAAGATGGAGGTTGATCCAAAATCTGACACAGAATATGAATATCGTTTTCCAACAGCCGATGATTCAAGTTGGAAGGTTGCTAAATACGACCAGAAAGTTACAAGTGAAGATGGTATATTCACTGTAACTAAGACACCCCTTTTCAGCAAAGAGAATCTTGGGACAAAAATATATGTAACAGTGCATGATCTCTTGACATTCACAATGGAAATGTCGGATGGTCTTCAAGTGAAGAAAGTAAACAAGGAAGCCAATGTATTAGGACTCCAATATGATAGTGATAACTACCAGATGAGTAAGGATATTTTGGATAATCTTATTGATGTATACAATCAGGATGTAATCAATGATAAAAACCGTGTAGCAAAAAATACAGAAGCATTTATTGTTGAACGTATTGCATCCCTTTCAAAAGATCTTGATGGTATTGATGGCAGAATAGAGAGGTTGAAAATAACCAATAATATACCCGATATTTCAGCAGCTGCAGGCAAGTATGTGGATACCGGAGAAAAATACAATGATAATGTAGCTCAAATCGAGACTCAATTGTCTATGATTAAATTCATGCGCAATTATCTTTATGATACAAAGAATAAAAATGGTCTTATTCCTGCCAATATCGGAATAGCCGATCTCGGATTAGAGTCGCAAATTTCAAAATATAATGAGGCTTGTATTAACTTGAGTAAGTTGAAAGCAGGTTCAGGTGCTGACAACCCATTTGTGTTGGAGCAAGAAAAAGTGCTCAATGTGATGCACGCTAATATATTGAAATCGGTAGAAAATTTATATTCTACGATTACTATTAAATACCAACAGGCGCAAGCTCAAGAAAATATAGTGAAAAAGCGTATTGCTTCTGTTCCTACTCAAGAAAAAGAGATTAATGATGTTGTGCGCCAACAGAAAATTAAAGAAGAGTTATATCTTTATTTGTTGAATAAACGCGAAGAGAATGCCTTAAAGCTTGCCATCACTGAGCCAAATGCTAAAATTGTAGAAAGTGGATGTGGTGATGAAATACCAATATCACCTATTACACGAAATATAGTATTGATTGGATTTGTGTTAGGATGTATTCTCCCTGCCGGAGTTATATACTTGGTATTCTGGATATATTCTCTTGATACAAAGATTCATAATCGTCGCGATGTGGAAACTGTAATAAATGTACCCGTTCTTGGTGAATTGCCAAGCAAAAAGAAATCACAAGAGGGTCAAGAGATTATTGTTACAGAAACAGGAAAAGACCGTATATCTGAAGCATTCCGCATGATTAGAGGTAACTTGGATTATCTCTTAAAAGAAAAACCAGGGGTAGGGTCGGTGATTCAATTCACTTCTACAATGCCTGGTGAAGGTAAGAGTTATGTTGCCGCTAATTTAGCTTTATCTTTTGCGCATGCAGGTAAGAAAGTAGTAGCTATAGATATGGACTTACGCAAAGGTAGTTTCAGTAAGATAATAGGTGGAAAAACACACCGAGGACTTAGTGCTTATCTTTCGGGAAGAGTTGAAAATATAGATGAAATAATCACTAAAAGCGGATTAAATCCAAATTTAGATACCGTATCGCTTGGAGCTATTCCTCCCAATCCTGCAAATCTTCTTATGGATAAAAGATTGGAAGAGCTTATGGATGAATTGAAAAAACGATATGATATTATTATCATGGATACCGTGCCTTATAATGTTATTGCCGATGCTGCATTGATAAATCGTTTTGCCGATGTTACTATCTATATAATAAGGAATGGCAAGATAGATCGTAGATATCTACCTGAGATACAACGTATGTACAATGAAGGAAAGCCAGAGAATTTAACTCTTCTACTCACTGATATTAATGTAGATACTAAGCGTTATGGTTACGGCTATGGTTACGGCTATGGTTACGGCTATGGTTACGGCTATGGTTACGGTTACGGCTATGGCTACGGCTATCTCGAAGGAGAGATAGATTCTAATGACAAAAAGAAAAAGAAAAAACTAAATCTATAGATATGATATATCCATAAAATAATAAATAATGAGGGTAATCGTTTCATATAGCGGTTACCCTCATTTATTTTATTAATAGATTAGGTTTGGAATTTATTTTTTGTAATTTTGGGGATATATATTTTATATTTAAGAATTACTGCATAAAATCAAATATCATAAATGATGAAAATTGCTATTGTAGGTACTGGATATGTAGGGTTGGTTACCGGTACATGTTTTGCTGAGACGGGAATACATGTTACATGTGTAGATGTAAATGAAGAAAAAATAGATAATCTAAAGAAAGGAATTCTGCCGATTTATGAGCCAGGATTGCTTGAAATGGTTACACGAAATGTGGAGCTTGGAAGATTGAATTTTACTACTGACCTTAAAGAAATTCTTGACGATGTTGAAATAGTGTTCAGTGCCGTAGGGACTCCGAGTGATGAGGATGGAAGCGCTGATTTGAAATATGTGTTGGATGTGGCTCGTACGATAGGGCAAAATATGAATAAATATGTGCTTGTCGTTACAAAAAGTACTGTGCCTGTGGGTACTGCACCTAAAATCAAAGCTGTCATAGAACAAGAGTTAAATAATAGAGGCATAACTGTGCCTTTCGATGTTGCATCAAATCCTGAGTTTTTGAAAGAGGGAGCTGCAATACAAGATTTCTTGCGTCCGGAACGTGTAGTGGTAGGTACAAACTCAGATAAAGCTAAGGAATTGATGGAGAGGCTTTATAAGCCTTTTATGCTCAATAGCTTTAGGGTCATTTTTATGGATGTGCCAAGTGCAGAAATGACAAAGTATGCCGCTAATGCCATGCTTGCCACGCGAATAAGTTTTATGAATGATATAGCTAATCTATGTGAAGCGGTGGGTGCAAATATCTGTATGGTGCGTAAGGGTATTGCCTCAGATAGTCGTATAGGATCTAAATTCCTTTATCCCGGTTGTGGATATGGGGGGTCTTGTTTTCCAAAAGATGTGAAAGCATTGATTCACACTGCCCATGAAAGCGGCCGCACTCTTAAAATCATAGAGGCTGTTGAGGATGTGAATGAACGACAAAAACATATACTAATGAAAAAACTTGTGGCATATTTTGGCAACGAGACTGCTTTGCAAGGAAAAACAATTGCTATATGGGGGTTGTCGTTTAAGCCAGAAACAGATGATATGCGTGAAGCTCCCGCTTTGGTATTGATAGATGAATTAAAAAGCATCGAAGGAGTGAAGATAAAGGTGTACGATCCTATTGCAATGGATGAAGCACATCGGCTACTTGGCGATACGGTGTTATATGGAAAGAATATGTATGATGTAGTGCTTGATGCCGATGCTTTGGTGGTAGTGACAGAATGGAAAGAATTTCGTATGCCATCATGGGGCGTTATTGCAAAGGCCATGACAGGCAATGGCATAATTGATGGTCGCAACATATATGATACGGATGAATTACATGAATTTCATTTGAAACATTATCCAATTGGTAGAATAGTAGAGCAATAATAGAATAAATATGGGTATCTTACTATGAGATGCCTATATTTATTTAGGGGGTTCTACGGGGAGAGGTGATATTTTTTTATTCTTGAATGGTATGGTGTAGAATATGGAGAATGTACCAGAAGATGATGCTGTGCGTGAGCCCATCCCCGGGATATACCAGGGATCTGAGTTTATGTTTTTCTTATAGCTCATCATTATGCGATAGCGAAATGACCATCCCATTGAAATATTCTTATACACTTTTACTTTTATTCCTAATAATATTTCAGCCCAAGAAGCGTGCGATTTCTGATTGAGAATATCAAAACCAGCTGTTTGATCCCAATATCCTGAGTTTAGTTTGATATCGGTAATGTCATATGAAAAAGATGAAAAACCGAAACGAAATCCTCCGAGTAGTTGATAATCGGGGGTTTTGTTATATAAAAAATTGTATGAAGCACCTATTTTACCGTATAAAGCTGCTTTACTTTTATATGTGAAGTTTGCATCCTCCGGAGTGCTGTTAGCCATTCCTATACCGATTTCAAGTGTTGGAAAAATGCGATTCCACATGCTTAATTCCACTGATACGTCAGCACCTCCGTATGATTGTCCGAATGCGCGCATTAGTGGGTCCCATATATTTACACCAACAGTGATATTATGCAATAATGGGTATATCATTTTCCCCTTGAGGGTATCTTTAGGTAGAGAGTCTGTTTTGAGCGAATCACCGAGAACAAAAGAATTGGGGATGCGATGCACGCGCCCTTTCTCATCAGTTTCCACTCGGTGTGTGGGCTGTTGAGGTGTAACAGGGGTTACACGTCTTTGTGCCGTGAGCTGAAGCGTGGAAATGAAAACAAATAATATGGCGATTAATATACTGCGCATGCTGATTATTCTATTTCGGGTATATTTGTACGGAAGAATATGTTGATTGTCTCTATGTCCGCGTTTGTTATCTTCATAGAAGGAATAGCGATTGAATCAACGATATGTCTTGTATATGTGAAATCTTTGATGTTATATTGATACATTGCCCCACATTCTGCCGATGCAAAATAGGGGAGGGGCTCATAATTGAGCGATAGAGTATCATTATATAATGGATTGGATATGGCTTTTTGGTCGTAATGAATCACAAATTTTGCAGATTTTCCTACCACAGGGAGTGGAAGATATACCTGTTTAATTCCTTTAGCATTATTTAGAAGCAATGAATCTCCAGGTGCACCGACTCCAAATACTGTGATTGAATCGAGAGTGATGGCTTTTTTGGTCGTCATATCATAAAATCCGGCAAGAGGGATGCTGCTTTGATTTTCCAAGCATTCACTTGTGCATGATGTGCATATGGATGTCAAGCATAAGCATGCCACTACCGATATGTGAGCTAAATATTTGCCCATTCGAGTATTTCGGAAATTGGTTTACGTTTCTTTTCTGTGTTTTTATTGTCAGCCGGATATCCTATCGGAATTATGGCGATTGGTTCGCAATCATCCGATAGTTGAAATAAAGTGGAGCATTTTGGTGCATCAAAGTTGCACACCCAGCATGTACCTAATCCGGATGCCGTAGCAGCAAGGCATATCTGTTGGATTGCAATAGCTAAATCTATATCGGTACTATCCTTTTGATCGTAGTTCCTGTGCCATGCTTCGGAGTGGATGCCTACTGCTAATATGAATGCCGGCGCACTTTTTATCCAGTCTCGTTCATAGCAACTTATTATTGCTTCTCTTCCTTTGGGCGAATCTACAATTATAAATTTCCACGGTTGCTTATTGCATGCGGATGGAGCTATGCGTGCCGCCTCGATAACGTCAATCATTACATCTTTTGCTATGGCTGCCGGTAGGAAGTCACGACAAGAGAATCGATTGCTCGCAATCTCCATGAAATTCCGATATGTGTTATTGCTCTCCATTTAATGAATATATTATATTTCGTCGTTTATTTTATAATCATTGCGTCCGGCGGCATTTCGGGCTATTAATTCTCCCACAAATCCTGCAAGGAATAATTGTGTTCCTATTATCATCGCTGTCAATGATAGATAGAAGTATGGTGAATCTGTTACCAGATTATAACTTTGCCCGGAATACATGTGATATAGTTTCATTGCGCCTACAACTCCGGTTGAAATAAATCCTATAATGAACATTAAGCTACCCAGCAGCCCAAAAAAGTGCATCGGTTTAACGCCGAATTTAGACATAAACCATAGTGTAGCAAGATCCAAGTAGCCATGAACGAAACGATCGAGACCGAATTTTGTTGAGCCATATTTGCGTGCTTGGTGCTGCACTACTTTTTCGCCTATTTTACTGTATCCGGCATTTTTTGCCAAGTAGGGAATATAACGGTGCATATCTCCATATACTTCGATGTTTTTCACTACGTCGATACGATAGGCTTTAAGCCCACAGTTGAAATCGTGTAGTTTAATTCCGCTTACCTTGCGTGCGGTGGCATTAAATAGACGAGTGGGGATAGTCTTTGATAGAGGATCGTAGCGTTTTTGTTTCCATCCTGATACTAAATCGTAACCATCCTTTGTTATCATGCGGTATAGTTCCGGTATTTCATCGGGGCTATCTTGCAAATCGGCATCCATTGTAATCACTACATCACCTTTGGCTCTCGAAAATCCGTTGTAAAGTGCAGGCGACTTTCCATAATTTCGGCGGAAGCTCACTCCGCGTATTGCGGGATTGTGCGCTTTTAGCTCTTTGATTACTTCCCACGATTTATCGGAGCTACCATCATTGATGAAAATTATTTCGTAGGATAATTTATTTTCTTGCATCACTCGCTCAATCCATTGAGATAGCTCAGGGAGTGATTCTGCCTCGTTGTATAGTGGAACTATGACTGAAATATCCATAAGGTCAAATTGTGGTTTTAATTCTTATTGCTTTAGCTATAAGTGCAATAAATATAGATAAGATGGAGCCCAAAAAAGTAGTGAGCCACATCATCTGAAATACAAATTGAATAGGTGATGGAAGTAGTTTTTGGTCGATTGCCTGCTTCATCACTGTCACTATTTCGCTATCCTTCAATTCCGGTACTGATTCATATATTACTAATGCACTTTTTGCTTGAGTATATATAAATCCCGGCTCTATAAATTGCAAATAAACATAGGTAGTTACACCGCATATGAGGGATGCAAAGATATACATCAGGATGCCCTCCATCCACAGGGTTGAGAATGTGAGTTGTCCCATGCCTGTTATATGTGTACGACGGATGCGTATATAATTGACGACAGGAATACCTATAATCAAGGTCATAACTAATAGGGATAGGAGCGAAAAATGGGTGCTGAGTGCAGCAATTACAAATAGTGCTGATAGGTATATACCCATCACCAATCCATCGTCGGCAGCTTGAGAGTATAATGATTTACTTTTGCTCACAGGAAGAGTTTATTAATTTTGTTTTAATGCCTACTGCCGTGCCATAAGCCCGACAGGGCATCTTTTTATATATTCGCAAAGATACAATTTAATTTACAACAGGCGCAAATATTAGTGTAGTAATTTCTTTATGCAACACGTGCCGGGGGCTGACCTAAGTGATTAATCAGTGAGGCGATAAACTTAATTGCGTGGCAAATGTTATAGAATTAAAAAATATATAATTATGAGTAGACGAGACTATCATCAAAAGATTAATAAATGGCTCCTGTGGGGAGTTATAGTGCTATGTGCCCTATTGCTGTTGTGGCTTTCAATCTATCTTTACTTCGGAGCTGAAGAGGGTGGGGCTGATTTCCGCATGGCTGATACCACCGAACAAGTTCAAGAATAAAAAGATAGAATCCTATCAGTGTATAAAAAATAATAGGCGTTGAGTGTTTCTCTATGGAATCTCAACGCCTGCTATTTATACCTTTATTTCTTTTTTGGTGTAGAATCAAATTTTAGGATAGTGTTGCTTTCCACTATTTGAACCCCCTTTAGTCCCGTTCGCGCTTGAATGTATTCCCTGAATTTATCCCGTTCGGCATTGCTCATCCTGCGATTGAATTGTATTAGAGCTATGTTGGCTGTATCTATTTTATTTTCCATGATGTCACAAAATACGCTGCGATTCAATGCTAAGTCTTTTACAGCCGGAAATAGTACTTTAATCTCGGGCGCAATTACTAAACTCAAAGAATCGAAGCGGTTGGCGTGGCTGGCAAGGGTGCGAAGCGAGTCGATTTGAGATGTTTGTCGTGCGATTTTCTCCATGTTGGATTGATATATGTCGTGAAACATGGTTGAGGACAATTGCTCGGCACTCACATTGTTGTTGCTCATAGTAAATCCCTGTTGAATATTAAGGATAGTACCCTCGAGCGGAGTGTGTGCCATTCTGTTTTGCATCTCCACTTGAATGGAATCGGTAGGCAATTTTTCACCTATCAGCGTCACCTCGATGTATTTCTTTCCGTCCGAAATCCATGCTTTTTTATTAAGCACCTGGGTGTTGGAAAACACAAATTCTTTGTTGATGAAATTGTCGGCAGCCGACACAAAAAAGTTTTCGCGTAGCATAAGAAATGTGAGCCAAATGCTCGGTAGCAATGTCATTGCCACTATCGCATACACTATGCGTTGCACCTTTTTCTTCCTCACAGGATTGATAAATGTGTGTGGTGTAAATTTAAATAATTTCACCCCAAGAGTGGTGGCAAATGCTATAAATATTGAATTGATCAAAAATAGATAGAATGCACCCAGAAAATATTGAAGTTGCCACGTAGCCAATCCATATCCTGCTGTGCATAGAGGAGGCATGAGGGCAGTAGCAATAGCCACCCCCGGAAGTACATTCCCTTTTTGTTTGCAAGCAATAGCCACAATTCCTGCCCCACCACCAAAAAATCCGATTAACACATCATATATGGTAGGTGATGTGCGCGCCAATAATTCGCTACGCCCTTCGTTTACAGGCGAAATAAGAAAATAGATTGTGGATGCCAGCACACTAAAAGCTGCTGCCATAGCCAGATTGCGAAAAGAGCGTTTAATAAGGTCGAAGTCATAAGTGCCGAGTCCAAGCCCCATCCCGATGATCGGACCCATGAGTGGCGATATAAGCATCGCACCGATAATCACTGCAGCCGAATTAGTATTTAATCCCAACGATGCTATGAATATCGCTATTATCAATATTATGATATTAGAACCCTTAAACGACACTCCCTCAATTATTGCTTGGGTAGCTACCTCTTGAGTTTCGAGATCTTTTTTAAGATCAAAATACCCTTTGAAATATTGCTTAATATCATCGGTCAACATAGGCATTAAAAAATTAAGTTTATAAGTGGGTGTAAAGATATATCAAAAACAATAAATTCAAAATTTTAGTTCGGAAAAACTTGGGGCTACATTTGGCTCGATATTTATAATAAGATATAATATTGAAATAGCAATCTACACGATATGAATACCAACTCCTCCACTATCGATTTTGTAAATGGGGAAGAGTATCTATTCAGAAGCACAATATCACCTAATATAGAGTAGCATGCTTTGGAAAATGGAATATTTTGCAGAGAAAAATGAAATATCTATCGAAAAAATGACACACACACTTGCATAGATGAAAAAATGGTTTTACCTTTGCACTCACCAAAGCCCAGATGGCGGAATTGGTAGACGCGCTGGTCTCAAACACCAGTGGATTCACTTCCATGCCGGTTCGATCCCGGCTCTGGGTACCAAGGAACCTCTATAAATAGCTATTAATAAGGCTTTTATAGAGGTTTTCCCTTTTATTACTGAAACAATACCGAATTTATCCGCTGATCCCTTTTTTGAGTACAAGAATGTATCCCCAGCAAAAAATTATCTAATTACTTCTCATCTATATCCTAATTTCATTAGGCAATCTACATATTGCGTAATTAGACGCAAAAACATACAATAATCAAAAAGTAGATTATATATTTCATTGCAATTCAGACCTAAAGCAGTTGTCGTAAAATTAAAAGGGTTAAATTTACCCTTATCCTTTTGATAATGGGTTAATTCATCTCTAATCTCTTTGATATTATTACTCTCAAGTTTGCATCTGAAATTATCAATTATTGCTTCTGTTCTCTGATACATATCTGGATAATCACTTTGAACCTTACTATGGATAGGATATAATAGAGACTGTTTTATTAGAGTGTCTTTTTTATCCCCTTCTTCTGTCTCTATATAGAATCCAATTAATAATTTACACCCCTCCTTCATATTACCTATCCCTTTCTTCATTAAAGGAATGTCATCTGTTTCAGAGTTCGATGACAGCATCTCAATTAAAGTCTTGTTGTTTTCATAAGCTTGTATAGCAATAAAATGAGCAATATATCTCAGATTTAAAGAATCATCATTGAATGGCTGACCGTACTTTTTGAGTAGCTCTTTACCTTCACTTAACACTTTGTCAGTATGATGCATATCCTTTATTTTGACATAAAGAATATCTATTTCAGAGGATAATGAATTGATAATATACCCTCTTTCTTCTCCTTGATGTAAAGTTACTGGCATAATATTATTTGTTTCTTAATGTGGATTTGTAATAGCAAATTTCTCCTCAGGAGTTAGATATTTGTTAGGATCTTTGAGCGTTTCGTCTATTCTTTTTCTGAATAATCGCATTACTCTATCGTATTCCATTTGGATGCGACAGAAATTGTCATTATTCCTTATTAATACCTCGTCCGCATCTACGACATCTGTATATTCTTTAGCAATATCCTTCAATTCTTTTTGATAATAAGGACTATCAGGAGTATTGCAGATAGCCTTTCCATCTTTAAGCAGAACAAATCCACCTACAAAATTCTGCCAATTAATATCTGTAATGTATTTTCTAAGTAGACTAAAAATCCATTCGTATTCTGTTCTTCCAGTTTTTAGAGAAAAAACTAACGCCCTATGCAATGAACCAAATGCTTGTATGCTTGATGTCCAACCTTTCTCTTGATAGTTAACTAAAGTGGAGATAATATCAAAACCCTCTTGCATTTCATTTTTTTGTTTTTCTATTGTTCTATTCAGATCTGCACTAATTTGTTTTAAATCATTTGCTAATTTGCGCTGTTCTGTCACCTCTTTTTTCATTTCAACCGTATTAAAAATTTGATATCCTATCAGCATAGTTACTGCAATGCCTATAAAAGTTGCTAATAGTCCTAAATAGATATCATTAGAGAATTCGAGAGGTGTAACTCTGAATAGCGTTAAACATATTGTGATTATTGAAAGCACAAGCGAACAGATAGCGGTTTTATTTATTTTCATATTTGTATTGTATGTTTTGTGATTAGCTCATTTTGATATTCATAGTAACGATTTAGTTGTGTATCAAACTAATATTTACCTTTCCATCAACCTCTTTGACTTTATTAGCCTTTAATAGTTTATCATAGGCATTGCGAAGAGTCGAGACAATGTTTTCGCCAGTGCGCTTAAATCCAAACTCACGGGCAGTTGCGACAAATAGATCTTCGGGAGTTATGCCATAGCTCTTTTTTGCTATCATCATCATTGCTAATCCCAGCTCTTCATCACTAATAAAGTTTATTGGTCTGAGAAAGTCGCTATCTGCTTCAGGCACTCTCACTTGCAGGTTGTCAAAGTCATTAAGAGTAATAAAATTACCTTTGCGAGTAATATCCTCTGCGAGATGCCACTTAAATTGATATTCTACACCACTACGAACTTTAGATGTAACTTTGTAGTTCCCATATAACGGTGCAACTCTCCTACATAGCTCTTCAAAATGGATAGGTTGTTCTATTTCAATAACCTTGTGCATTATCTCGTGTGCGCCTAAATGTTGATATTCTGAAATATCAGCTAATTCGTATGGCACAAAATCACAATCGCTATTGACCAACAGTTCTCTAACATCGGCCTCTTCTTCTATCTCGATGGTGCTTACCGAATCATCAAATTCATCTATATTATTATCATCGAAATATGGCTCATTAACTACTTTACTCAATGCCCTATCAATAGCATTTATGAGTTTTTGCTCCTCTGTTCGTTGGTCTTTTATCCAATCAGTAGACCAAATACGATAGATTGTCCATCCCATATCCTCCAATACGGTTTGTCTTAGCCTGTCTCGCTCTCGTGCGGTGCGTGAACTATGATATGCTGCACCATCACACTCAATACCTATTGCAAATTGACCGCTATGGTTTGGATGTTTGACTGCCATATCAATTCTAAAACCTGAACAACCAACTTGTGTAATCACTTTATAACCTTTATCTGAAAGGAAATTGTATACCGCCTCTTCAAATGGAGAGTCAAATTCCAAATCATTAATGAATGACATTTCCTTTTGTAAAGCAATCATACCTTGCTGTGCAAACTCCATATAAGAACGCAACAATCTCACGCCCTCAGCAGAGGTTTTCTCGGTGTCTATATCTGTTGGCATTATAGAACCAACAAGTTTTACATTCTGTTTTGCTCTTGTGATAGCAACATTCAAACGCCTATGTCCTCCATCCTTGCTCAAAGGTCCGAAGTTCATATACATTATACCGTTACTATCTTTTGCGTAACCGATACTGAAAATAATTGTATCTCGCTCATCACCCTGCACATTCTCCAAGTTTTTGATAAAGAACGGCTCATCTCTTTCCTCGTTAAAGTATTGTTCAAACATACCATTCTGCAACCTTATCTGTCTAATAGCTGCATCAACGGCTTGTTGTTGAGCCTCACTAAAGGTGACAACGCCCAAAGACCGATCAGGGTGTTTTCTGAAATGATTAAATACCAACTCAGCTACCTTTTTCGCCTCTATTGTATTATTGCGTTTCACTCCTCTATCATATACCCCGTTTGACACATAAACATATTCAACGCCTGTATCTGGTGCCTTGTCAACTGACGAGGGGAAGGTAATAAGCGAATTATTATAAATCTTAATGTTCGAGAATGCAATCAAGTGTTCGTGTCGGCTACGGTAATGCCAACGCAAACTTCGTTCGGGCAATATAACAACCGATTCATCTAATATAGATTGATATGCCCCTGCATCGCTATCAGTTGTTTCTGTATCAGTATCAAAATCTTCATCTTCTAATGAACTTGCAAAGAAACTTGTCGGAGGTAACTGTTTAGTATCTCCAACGATGATAACTTGCTTACCTCTCATTATTGCACCAATGGCATCTTCTGTATGTACCTGCGATGCTTCATCGAAAATCACTAAATCAAAATCATAGCTCTTTGCCTCCAAGAATACACTAACCGACAACGGAGACATCATAAAACAAGGTCGTATTGTTGTAAGCAGATTTGGGATAGACATAAACAACTTACGTAAAGGCATCAGCTTGCGTTGCTTATTCAATTCTCGTTTAAGTATGTTTATCTCATCTCGTGTTGAGGTTATTGAATCAAAATCGGGAATCCTACTACACACCCTCTCTCTGACCCTCGCCTGTGCTATCCTAAATTGCAGACGGTCTAATTCTTGAAACTCCTTAATTGTCTGTTCGTGAACTCTACCTCTGAACGATTGAACAGCAGGGAATAGTGGCAGTGTCTCATCAAGCCAAAGTCGATAAAAACGCTTCAAATAAGCATCAACGATATGGGTTGTATCTATCAACTTATCCTCCACTTGTTCAATGTACGGAGACAAACCAATTTCTTTACATTTACGTCTATTCGAGCAGTAATCGACCCACTCTTCAAGCAGATATTTTTTGTCTTTACATTTTATCAGCCTATCGCAAAGGTCTTTGAGGTAGTATCGAGTTAATTGCTCCGACTCATCGAAAAGAGATAACACCCATTGCACGCTATTATGGATTTTTTCTTTTTCAGTGGCAAGGTGAATCGCTGAAATTTTACAATATGATGCAACCGCACTATCATCACACACCTTACTCACAAACTCTTCAGGTAAATACGTTGTCTCTATAAATGTTTTGAACTCTTTTGCGAACATAAGAGCTTCAAAAGTTTTGTCCCAATCTGTTTTTATACCGGAATAGTATTGTGCATATTGTTCTGTAATCTCATGCTTTTGCTCCTCCATCTCTTTTGATAGAGTTTGCATTTGAGCAAGCTGCACGAACTCTTCAATAGTCTCATCAAGAGGTGCTTTAGTCCTCCTTGAAGTAAGGATTTCGTTATATTTGTCAATCAATTCACGCCCATTAACTACAAGTGTATGTAGTGCTTGAGTAAATTCCGAATATTGTGTTTGCTCATCACATTCAATAGTAGTCAATGTGTTTATGTTATCTACGATACTTTCCGATGGATGAATAGTGTATAAACGACACAACTCGCTCAATTCAGTTTGTGGTAATGTTTGAGACAACATCAATCTCTTTAACTTCTCTGGAATATATCCCGATGAGAGTTGAGATATAATATTTTGGAACTTGTCAATATCTTCTTCAATCTTATCCCAAGTCGTGTCCAATCCACTATAACAATCTCCAAAATAAGATTGATAAGTAGCCTTGTTGCTATCTATTTCATTTCTCTTATCGGCTATAACTTTGAGATTGTTAAGTAAATCAAATATATCACGTAAACCTTTGAAGTCGGATATTTTATCAAATCTACAATGAGGCTTTATGACTCTCCATATTTTTTCATATTAATCTGAAA
>CAZYEO010000059.1:0-14848 GCA_964646495.1 uncultured Muribaculaceae bacterium | reverse complement strand
AGAACAAAGATATCTATAAATAATATACTCACCAACCCGATTTATCCGCTGATCCCGATTTATCCGCTGATCCTGTTTTTGGCTTCGTTTGGCACTCTGTTGGCTACAGCTATTTCAGGTTAAAAATTACATAATCTCTTTGAGATATGCAAATATTTCTTTATCAATCTTTTGCCTTAGTGTAAGGTGCAAGTCTATATCTATATATAGCTTGCACCTTGCACTAAAATAAGTTATACCCTTTTCATATCTGTAATATTCGCAATTTATGAATTGTAAATATCGTGGGTTTTATCGCAGTTTATCAGCTTGTTATCAATGCTGAAAAATAAATAAATCTGCAACGCTAATTTTAAGACTACAAATTAGAGACTTTAACACAACACACGAGATTACGTGCTTCAGATTAATCCGTCTTTTTTACGCCAGTAAATTTTACAGCCGTAAAAAAATGAAGAAAAAGTGAACAAGATGACATAATTATTATTATCTTTGCAACAGCGGTAAAATTTACCGTCATAAAATTCGCAAGTTATGAAATTTTATAATCGCAACACAGAGATTGCAGAGCTGCAACGCATAAAGGAGATGGCATATAACGACCACTCCAAATTGACCGTGATTACAGGTCGTCGTAGAATTGGCAAAACGTCGCTTATCTTGAACGCACTAAAAGATGATGTAATAGTCTATCTTTTTGTGAGCCGAAAGAGCGAGGCTGATTTGTGCAGTGGCTTTTGTGCTGAAATCCAGCGCCAGTTAGCCGTTTTTGTGCCTCGAATGGACTCCTTTATTGAGGTTTTTCGCTTTCTATTAGAGCAAGGTAAGAATCAAAAATTCACATTGGTGATTGATGAATTTCAGGAGTTTATCAATATTAATGAGTCGGTGTACAGCGATATTCAAAACTATTGGGATCAGTACCGAACAGCTACGAATGTGAATTTCATTGTTAGCGGTTCGATATATTCACTGATGACTAAAATCTTTCAAGATAAGAAAGAACCATTGTTTGGTCGTGCCGATGCGATGATTAAGCTCACCCCTTTTACCACTTCGGTGCTCAAAGAGATTATGCACGACTACAAGCCTTACTACACCAATGATGAGCTGTTGGCACTTTACACCTATACAGGTGGAGTGCCTAAGTATGTGGAGCTGTTGGTCGATAACAAAGCCCTGACCATCCCCAAAATGATAAAATATATTTGTCAGAGCGACTCACCATTTATTGACGAGGGGCGTAATTTGCTAATTGGAGAGTTTGGCAAGAAATACGGGAACTACTTTTCTATATTGGACGCTATCTCTTCGGGGATGAATACTCAATCTCAGATTGAGGCGTTTATGGGTGAAAAAAGTATCGGCGGACAGTTAAATAAATTGGAGACGGTCTATGAGGTGATTAAAAAGCAGCGCCCTATTTTTGCAAAGGAGGGTTCTCAAACGGTACGATATGAGGTGTCTGATAACTTTTTACGATTTTGGTTTAGATACATCGAGCGTAACCGAACGCTTATCGAGTTGGGGAATTATGATGGGTTGGCTCGTCTTATAAATGAGGATTATCCTACCTATTCGGGAAAGACGTTGGAGCTATATTTCAAACAAAAAATGCAAGAGAGTTTTGAGTATATGGCAATAGGTTCTTGGTGGGAGCCCAAAGGTTCTCAGAATGAGGTAGACATTGTAGCCATTACGCTTGACAATAAAAAGGCATTTGTTGCCGAAGTAAAGCGACAAAAGAAAAATTTCAAGCAACAGCTACTTGGATCTAAAATTGAGGTGCTAAAAACAAAGATACTAAACAAGTACGCCATAGATTGGGCGTGTTTAGACGTAACCGATATGTAATTATGGAAAATATAGTAAACGGACGCTGCGGTTGGTGCGGAACTGAAGAGCTTTATGTGAAATACCACGACACAGAATGGGGACGATTGGTGAGTGAGGACCGAACGCTCTTTGAGTTTCTTGTGTTGGAGAGTGCACAAGCCGGATTGAGTTGGATAACCATTCTGCGCAAGCGTGAGGGATATCGCAAGCATTTTGTGGGTTCGATGCCGGGAGTGTGGCGCAAATGACCGACGAGGATGTAGAGCGGCTGATGCTATTTGATGGTATTGTGCGTAATCGTTTGAAAATCAAATCCACAATCACCAATGCAAGGCTATTTCTCGTCATTCAAAAAGAGTTCGGTAGTTTTTACAACTACACCTTGTCGTTCTTCCCTGGCAGACGACCGATTGATAACACGGTGCGGTCGATGAGCGAAATACCGGTCACATCGCCTGAGTCTGACGCTATGAGCAAGGATATGAAAAAGCGAGGATTCAAATTCTTCGGCTCGACGATCTGTTATGCTCATTTGCAGGCTACGGGGTTTGTGAATGACCATTTGGTGGATTGTATTTGTCGTAAACCATAAGTTTAGCAAGTTTGGAAAAGTGATTTATTTTTGAGTCCGATACCTTTGTGGCACAAATTAAAGAGATGAATAAAAGATTAACAACAGAAGAGGATTACAGACGCAGGGTCAATATGGTTGTCGAGTATGTGAGAGGACATCTTGACAGCGAGATGGATATGCAGACCCTTGCCGAGCTGTCGGCATTCTCACCGTTTCACCTGCATCGTATCGTGCGTGGTTATTTGGGACAGCCCATCGGGGCGTTCATTACACGTACACGGGTGGAGACGGCGGCGAAATTGCTGCGCTACTCCGACATGGCGGTTTCGGATATCGCCTATCGAGTTGGCTACGGCACACCTTCGTCGCTGACAAAGGCGTTTGTTAAGCTAATTAAAATCTCACCTACTGAGTATCGAACAACTAAAAATTATCACATCATGACAACTCAATCACCACGCCCAGAGGTAAAACTCTCGAAAGGTAAAATTGTAGAATTAGAACCCAAAACGGTGCTGTACATCACCGCAACAGGAAGTTATAGCGGCGTTGATTTCGGTGCTATCTTTGCCCGATTGTGGGAAGAGGTTAAGCGTCAAGGGCTCTACACGGCAGGCATTGAACATATCGGAATCTACTACAACGACCCGAAAATTACATCTGGTGACAATATTATGAGCGATGTTTGTTTGCGTGTCTGCAAACCGGCTCGGCCCAATGGAGATATTGCGACCAAAGAGCTTGCAGGCGGACAATTTATCGTCTTCACCTACACAGGCGAATACCAGAAAGTAGGCGCAGCGTATGACAAGATTTACGGTGAGTTACTGGCAAAAAACGGAGTCGAACCACGTAGTAACTTTTGCATGGAGAAATACGTTAGCGACCCTCGCCGCACGGCTCCCGAAAAAGCAAAAACCGAGATCTATATTCCGATAGAATAAACATAGACCTCTATCTGTTGCGATTATTTATTATTGATTAGAGGTGGAGGGGATTTCGGTTAACTTTGTAGCATAATAGTCTGACATACAGCTATGTGGTTTCGGCATTGTTGTAACAGTCAATAAGTAATAACGAGTACATAGCTATAAATCGGGTTGGTGGCTATATTTCTACGCATAGAGTTTAGCTAATCTGAACATGAAAAATTTGATATCTCCCACTCCTCTAAATTGAGATCTCAAGGCTTTGATTTTTGCATTGAATGATTCAGCAGATGCGTTAGTAAGCCTTTCATCAAAATAATTAATGATTGTGATATAGTGATTCTCAAAAGTGTCAAGAACTTTATTAAGTAAGTTATCACCCAACTCTTGAGCCGCAAACTCGCCCTTTGCTCATGCTCAACGTAACAACACCATCGGCTCGATTACTGCCTATGATGTGTCTCGCTCTCTGATTGCTCCTATGCTGATAGCGGCACAACCTCAGCAGCCTGTTACTCCTGTGGTGAATCTCAATGTGCCACAACTGAATAACAACAATACTGAAATGCACGCTACTCTAAAGAAACTGAATGATAGACTTAATGAACCGTTTG
This sequence comes from uncultured Muribaculaceae bacterium, assembly GCA_964646495.1. Classification (GTDB taxonomy): domain Bacteria; phylum Bacteroidota; class Bacteroidia; order Bacteroidales; family Muribaculaceae; genus HGM05232. The sequence continues at coordinate 10,895 of CAZYEO010000059.1, read as the reverse complement.
TTACAGTGAACACCGTCACGAGCGACACTGGAATCAAAAAGGCACAGGACGATTAAAACAAACTTATCAAAAACAAAACTCCTAAATCAAAAGGATAGATTTATTCGTTATCATTTATTTTTATTCGTTATGTAAATTATTATCAATGGCAAACAAAAATAAGGAAATTCGAAACATCTAGTGTTTTATCAATTTATTGAAAATAATTGGTAGAAATCATCTGCAAAACAATAAATTTCAGTAATTTTACTTTCAACAAATAGCATAATGGTAAATTTTGTTGTTATGTATGATACTTAAATTGCTGAAATACCGCTTATTACCTAATTATTAGATATTTATTCACTTGTTCTTATATTAGGCTTACGTTATAGACAAATAAAACTAATTAACATGACAGAATTCTTTTATCCTAATCAGGAATTAATTCTTTCAGAACTAGCAAATCATCTAGAACTTACATCAAACAAATTTGTGGTGTTACAAAAGTTTGATGGAGGAATGGGTTCTTGTTATAGAATTGAAGATTTTCGTGGGATTTCCTATGCACTAAAAATCATTCATTCGGATTTACTATTGAATGACAATGCTTTACTCCGTTATAACGAAGAGTTAAAACAATGGCTAACATTTTCTGCGTGTGATGGTGTCGCAGAAGCAAAATGTATCATCAAAATAAACAACATTCCTTGTGTCGTTTCAACTTGGATGGACAGAGGTGACATGAACTCTATCATTAAAAATATGGATAGTGCGGTTTTCTTTAAATCCATGGAAAGGATTATAGTATCTTTGAAGTGGGTTTATGAAAAATATCATATTATTCACAGGGATTTAAAACCAGGTAATATCCTAATAGACAAAAACGATAATGTCTATGTCTCCGATTGGGGATTAGCAAAGTTAATCAATTCTCAACAGACTATTTCTAATACAAAATCAAAAGAAATAGCCGGGATTAATCCTCATCTTACTCAACAAGGTTCATTTATTGGAACTGTATTGTACGCTTCTCCAGAACAATTACTAGGGCTTCCAAATATCGATCATCGTTCTGATATCTACAGTCTTGGATGTATTATGTACCAATGGGAAACAGGCCACCCTCCATTCATTGCTAAAACAATTAACGAAATTGCATCTGCACATCTATATACTAAGCCTAAAAAATTAGGAGGCTTATTAAAAAGCACGAATTTTAAGGTAGAGAGTATTATAATGAAATGTCTTGAAAAAGAACCAAAAAAAAGATATCAATCATATTCAGAGCTATTAAATGACTTTCGAAAACTCGCGTATAAAAACGTCGCGAGCTTTAAACCATACGAAGTAAGTGAGCGATATCTTGCAGTTTCTATTGGTTATGATGAATTTGTTTCAAAATTGCGACATGGTCAACTTGGGGCTATTAATTGTAAAGGATATGGCATAATTGAACAAGAGGATGTTATACCTTATCTTAAGGAAGCTTTAATTTTGTCTAATTTAGGTGATTACAATAAAGCGATTTCTATATATATAAAGTTGTTTGACAAGGGAATTGTTGAAAAAATGCCAGATTTTGGCTTTAACCAACATATTGTAATTAATTTAGCTAATTCGTTGAATAATATAGGAAAAAATAGAGAAGCACTTGATACTATTTTGACAATCTCTCAAGCAATATACAAACCAGATACTTATTATGTAAACTTATCTAATATCTATATAAGCTTACTTGATTTTTCTAAATGTATTAATGCTTGCGAAGATGGATTGATTAAATATCCTAATGATCCTGATTTAATTGGTAATTACACTATTGGTTTGGCACAAATAGGAAGATTATCTGAAGCATTAAAAAATGCAGAAAATAGACTACAATTGTGCCGTGATATTTCTGCTATTTGTGAGGCGGCTAATATCATGTATAAATATGCCGAGGAATTAAAAAATTCAAAATTTCCTGTTGCTATTGATTATTACAAATCGTCATTAAAACTATATCGTGAAGCATTACAGATTAACCCACGTTATTTAAATGCGCTATATAATATTGAACTCCTTTTATTCAAGATGAAAAGATACAGTGATGCTATGGATTTTGGTTCTGAAATATCAAAACTTGAAAAAGGGACTAGTGAGGTTAATGCATTTTACTTTGTAAGAAACTTGTTTTGGACTTCTAATTTTGTAGAGGCCTTAAAGTTTAGTAATAATTGGCTAAAGTCTTATCCAGAATCAACTTTATTAAAAAGAGTTAGAGCTGAAATATTAGTAGACGGTTATGTGATTGATAACTATACTAAAGATGGTTATCCTATCGTAGAAAGATCCAGTCTAGATTTCTTTACAAATATTATAAAAGACAATAGTAAATATATTGCTTCTGACGTAATATTCTTGGCTAAAATTCATTGTTGGATGAATGAACCAGAAGAGATTGATTTTGGACTAAAATTACTTGAATGGGGTAAAAACAAATTTCCCAAAAACTGGAAGTTCAATTTTTATCTAGCTGCATTTGCTTTAAAATATAAATTAACAGAAAAAGCTCTTCAAGAAGCAAAAGAATGTGTATTAAAAGCTCCATGGCGCGAAACTGCCTACTCAATGTTAGCAGAAGCATATGCTGCGAATAATGATAAATCCTCGTCTGATTATATGTTAAAAGAGTATCAGCGTATAAAGAGTGAAAAAGTTGCTCTTTATGATGGCTGCAAGAATCTATAATTACTATTTTGTGTAAGCATACGAAAATGTAAATACATAATAAAAAGTAAAATTCAATTTTAGGCTACCTTTGATCTATATATAGCTATCATAGCAAACTTATGTAGTCTTTTATCCTTCTAAAAATATCAAGCATCTTTATGGAGTAAAACTGTAAAGGTGCTTTTTTATGCAAATATATTAATAATAAACTGGCTGCTCTCAAAGAGGGTACTTCGTTTGAGTATGTGAGTGAAAACAGATTGTTTTCGGGTAGCGATGGCTACTCGTTGACTATCACTTTTCCTCTTCGTGATTGCCCGCAAAATCAAGCTATTTTCGGACATTTTAACCGTATGGATGTGTCGGCTCAGAATGTGATATTTCAATGTGAAATTCAAGACAGGAACTTTTACAAATATGGCTGTATCACTATCACTGAAATAAATGAGGTGGAGGTGAAGACGCAATTCCTTGACGGTAGAAGTGCTCAAAACTTTGAGAAGACTTTAGACAAGATTTATATCAATGAAATGAATCTTGGCAAACCGTCAATCACTTCAAAAAGCAATATGACTACTACTCAGGCATGGGGAGGTTTTGCAATTGGTATGAACGCTGTGGCTTTGCCGTGGGTGAATGATGCTTCGGGCAACATTCAGAATAAGGCTAACTATGCTAATGGTGCATATTCGTGGGATTCGGAAACTGCGGGGCTCTCCTGGCAACCATATCTTATCTATATCACTAAACGTATATGTGAACAGATTGGCTATAGCTACGACTTTAGTGCATGGGAGGCTAAGGAGGAATATAAGTATCTACTTATATGTAACACGTTGCCTTATACTTGGTATATGCCGAGTTATGCAGATGCTATGCCTCATTGGACTATCGAGGAGTTCTTCGCTAAGTTGGAAATGTTTATGGGTTGTGAGTTTTAATTTCGACCATCGTGCCAGGTCGGTATCCCAAATTTTGGATTGTCCGTTTGGGGTGGGGGTATTAAAAGAAAAGGAGAAAACATTCGTTTTCTCCTTTTTTGCGCTTCAAGATGGACTTGAACCAACGACCCTCTGATTAACAGTCAGATGCTCTAACCAACTGAGCTATTGAAGCTTGATGTTCCTAAAATTTTTTTTGCGCTTCAAGATGGACTTGAACCAACGACCCTCTGATTAACAGTCAGATGCTCTAACCAACTGAGCTATTGAAGCGTGTTGCAATGCAGCCTTTTCGCTAATTGCGTTGCAAAAGTAACCCGAAAATTTGAATTATGCAATACTTATGAGCAAAAACTTGTTTTAATTTTAATTATTAAGATATTTTTACGCCCTTAGTAATATACAAATTCAATTATATAGAGTACTTTAGCACGAAAATTCAGGAAAATGAAAAAAAATACCGGGATAGCCTTTTGTATGGCTACTATTTGTGCCTTGACACTCCCTATGTGGGGTGCTGATGCGAAGCGTAATGACGATGCAGCGATATCACGTAATATGGAGATATTCAACGCTCTTTTTAAGGAGTTGAATATGAATTATGTAGACACGATAAATGCTCAGAAATCTATTGAAACGGCTATCGGTGCAATGCTTAACGACATTGATCCCTATACGCAATTTATTCCTGCAAGTGAACAGGATGATTTTATGGTGATCACTACCGGCGAATATGGTGGTATAGGCTCCTATATATTGGAAAAGAATGATGGGGTGTATATTTCTGAACCATACGAAAATAGTCCGGCAGCTAAAGCGGGATTGAAACCCGGAGATAAAATTCAGATTATCGATTCAGATACTGTAACGACATGGAAGAGCGCGAAAGTGAGCGAAAGGTTGAAAGGTCAAGCAAATACCCCATTGAAAATACAGATAAAGCGGCCTTATGTTGCTGATAGTATTAAGACGATTAATATTATGCGGGAGAAAATTCAAATGAATCCTGTGCCATATTATGGAGTAATGAAAGGTGATGTGGGGTATATAATGCTCACCGGATTTAATGAAAAATCGTATGCCGAGGTGCGTTCAGCATTGTTGGAGCTAAAGAAAGACCGCAAATTAAAAGGGATGATATTGGATTTGCGTGGAAATGGTGGCGGTTTGCTTGAAAGTGCTGTGCAGATTGTGGGGCTATTCGTTCCAAAAAACACTGAGGTGTTGAAAACTCGCGGCAGATTAAAGCAAAGTGAAAAGATATATAAAACCACTCAAGATCCTATCGATCCTGAAATTCCTCTTGCTGTGCTTATTGATGGTGGGTCGGCATCGGCATCGGAGATTGTGGCAGGATCATTGCAAGATATTGATCGAGCTGTAATTATCGGTGGACGTTCGTATGGTAAAGGATTGGTGCAGACTACGCGCCCATTACCATTTGACGGAATACTCAAAGTTACTATTGCTAAATATTATATACCGAGCGGACGATTGATACAAGCTATAGACTATTCGCACCGCAACCCCGATGGATCGGTGGGGCGTACTCCCGATAGCCTCACTACTGTATTCCACACTAAAAACGGACGTGAGGTGCGCGATGGAGGGGGAATTGCAGCCGATGTTTCTATATCATATCCTCCCCTTACTCGATTATCCTACAATATTATCCGCGACAATTGGGCTTTTGATTTCGCCACTAAATTTGCCGCTGAAAATCCTACAATAGCTCCGGCTGAAGAGTTTGTGATTACCGATACCTTATTCAACCAATTCAAGGCATTTATTAATCCCCAAAAATTTGAATATGATAAAGTGTGTGAGCAAAAATTGAAGGATTTACGTGAGACATCTAAAACAGAAGGGTATATGACAGACTCTATCAAGGCACAATTTGATGCGCTTGAAAAATCGTTAAAGCATGACCTTTATCACGACCTCGATATACATAGAAAAGAGGTAAATGATATTTTAGCCACTGAGATAATAAAACGTTATTATTATCAGCGTGGAGGGTATGTTTATACTATGAAAGATGATGAAGGGGTATTGAAAGCTGTATCTATTTTCAACACGCCGGGAGAATATGAGAAAATTCTCCATTTGCCATATAAGAAAAATAAGAAATAGATCGTAGCCCTCGTTTAATTAAAGAAATTGTGGAAATAAATTCGTTATGTGATATTTTCAATTCCAAGGCACGGATTGATGCGTTGAACAGTGTATTGACCGATCGCAAAATACGCAATATAGATATATCCGGGATGGCAGGATCATCGCCTGCAATGCTTTTTTCTCGTTTTCCTCGCAAAACATACCCATATCTTATCATTGCCAATGATCTCGATGAGGCAGGATATATGTATCACGACCTATGCCAGATAAATGGGGAGGAGCACGTGCTTATATTCCCCTCGGGATATAAGCGTGACATAAAATATGGGCAGAAAGATGCTCCATCGGAAATATTGCGTACAGAGGTATTAAATCAATGGGAGCGCAACGATAAATTGCAATGGGTGGTAACCTATCCTGAGGCTCTTGCGGAGAAAGTGGCATCTAAGCAGCATATAGAGGAGTCTACTTTGCATATATCCGTGAAAAAGCCTATGGATATGCACATCATTGAGATCAAATTGAAAGAATTTGGATTTCAAGAGGTAAATTATGTGTATGAACCGGGACAATATGCCATCCGTGGCTCGATATTGGATGTATATTCATTTTCCAATGAATTGCCCTATCGCATAGACTTTTTTGGCGATGAAATCGAGAGTATTCGCACATTTAACGTGGAGACTCAATTATCTGAAACTCGCATCGATGCCATTAATATTCTCAATAATGTGAGTAATGCCAAAGATGGCAACAACTCATTCCTGCATTTTATAAATGATAAAACAATTTTACTTTGTCGCGATTACCAATGGCTATTGGATCGCATAGAGGTGATTGGTTCAGAAACCATTAGTACAAATGCGTTGCTTGCCGAGGAATCTGATAAAGATGCAATGAGCAATGTGATTGATGCTGAAGAGTTTCGCCGCCGGTTCTCGGAATTTAAAAGGGTGGACTATGGAGTGCAGCAAGCGAGTCGTTCTGCTGCTTCGATAGATATAGATTGTTCACCTCAAGGGGTGTACCATAAGAATTTTGATCTTATCTCCTCCTCCTTTAAGGAATTTGAAGATAAAGGGTATAAGTTATATATACTATCCGACAGCGAAAAGCAAACCGAGCGATTGCGTGTGATATTTGAAGATAGGGGGGATAAAATCCATTTTATCCCTGTGCTGAAAACATTGCATGAGGGGTTTGTAGACAATGACAATAAGATATGTGTGTTCACAGATCATCAGATATTCGACAGATTCCATAAGTATAACCTCAAAAGTGATAAGGCACGAAGTGGAAAGCTTGCCCTATCATTAAAAGAATTAAGCCAGATTGAGGTGGGAGATTATATTGTGCATGTGGATCATGGTGTGGGCAAATTCGGCGGATTGCTGCGTACAAATGTGAACGGACGCATGCAAGAGATGATAAAGCTTACCTATCTAAATGATGATATTATCTTTGTGTCTATACACGCACTCCATAAACTTGCCAAGTATCGTGGCAAAGAGGGAGTGGAGCCTAAATTGAACAAAGTGGGAAGTGGCGCATGGAATCGCATAAAAGAGAAGACTAAGGCAAAACTCAAAGATATAGCGCGCGATCTTATAAAATTATATGCTGCCCGAAAAGATGAAAAAGGGTATGCTTTTACCCCAGATGGGTATTTACAGCAAGAATTGGAGGCTTCTTTTATATATGAGGATACTCCGGATCAGTTGAAAGCCACTAATGCTGTGAAAGCCGACATGGAAAGTGATCGACCGATGGATCGACTTGTGTGTGGAGATGTGGGTTTTGGGAAAACGGAGGTGGCTATACGTGCGGCATTTAAGGCTGCCACCGATGGCAAACAAGCAGCCGTGCTTGTGCCTACAACCGTGCTTGCTTATCAGCATTTCAATACCTTCAAGGATCGTTTGAAGGAGTTTCCGGTAACGGTGGAGTATCTCAGCCGTGCACGACGACCAAAAGATGTGAAGGATATATTGCAACGTCTTGCCGAAGGAAAGATTGATATACTTATAGGCACTCATAAACTCATAGGAAAAGATGTTAAATTCAAGGATCTCGGATTGCTTGTGGTGGATGAAGAACAAAAATTCGGGGTCGCTGTAAAGGAGAAGCTAAAGCAGATGAAAGTGAATGTAGATACGCTCACAATGTCTGCTACCCCAATCCCTCGTACCCTACAATTTTCTCTTATGGGGGCAAGAGATTTAAGCTCAATTAATACCCCACCACCCAACAGATATCCTATACTTACTGCCGTCAATTCGCTCAATGATGATATAGTGACCGAGGCTATAAACTTTGAAATGTCGCGTAACGGGCAAGTATTCTTCGTTAATAACCGCATCGAGCAACTTTATGAGCTTGAAGGCATGATACATCGGCTTATTCCAGATGCAAGGGTAGTTGTGGGACATGGACAGATGTCGCCAGACAAGTTAGAGCAGGCTATTATTGACTTTGCCAATCATGATTACGATGTGCTTCTGGCTACCACAATAATAGAATCGGGTATTGATATGCCTAATGTCAATACTATTATTATCAATAATGCGCAAAATTTTGGTCTGAGTGAGTTGCATCAGCTCCGAGGACGTGTGGGGCGTAGCTCGCGCAAGGCTTTTTGCTATCTATTAGTGCCACCGCAGCTTCCGCTCAAGCCGGTAGCAAAACGTCGTTTGCAAGCCATCGAAAGTTTTGCAGAATTGGGTAGTGGCATTCACATTGCTATGCAAGATTTGGATATACGTGGAGCCGGTAATCTACTTGGAGCCGAGCAAAGCGGATTCATAGCCGATTTAGGATATGAAACATATCAAAAGATATTGAAAGAGGCTATGCTGGAGTTGAAAACGGAGGAATTTTCCAAAGAATTTAATGAAGGCAACACATCCGAAGAACCCGAAGAGGAATCATATGTATCTGATTGTGTGATAGAATCCGATATGGAATTGCTTTTCCCTGCCACTTATGTGCCACAGGAAAGTGAGCGAATATCTCTATATCAGGAGCTTGACAATATGGAGCGCGCTGTAGATGTGCTGCAATTCCGCAATCGTCTCGAAGATAGATTTGGAAAAGTACCAAAAGAAGCACAAGAGCTTATACGCATTGTGACTCTTCGGCGGTTGGCTCGCACGCTTGGAATTGAAAAAATTGCTTTAAAACAGGATAAAATGTATCTCTATTTTGTGGGAGAGCAAAATATTGCCTACTATAATTCAAATGCATTCGGACGCATTCTGCACTTTCTGCAACAGAACCCTCGCCGTTGTGTACTTCGCGAGAATAAAGGGCGTAACTCCATGATGATACACAAAGTTCCCACCGTGGAAGAGGCTGTGTCGCTCCTCACCACAATGGGATCTTTGGAAACTATTTAGGAGTATTTATTTGTATTTTGCCAGAATTGTTGTCAATTCATCTATTTGTGCATCGGAAGTAGCCCAACTCGTAACAAGGCGAATCACCGAGCGAGTAGCATCATGCGTTCCCCAAAATGTATATCCTACCTCTTGAGCGAGAGCATCCAATTTATTGGTATCAAACAATATGAATTGTTGATTGGTGGGCGATTCAAGAGCAAATTCATACCCCATATTTGCAAGAGCATCACGCAAGCGCATTGCTTTGTCAATGGCATTGGCAGAAATAGTGAGATAAAGATTGTCGGTCATCAGAGTGTCAAACATACACCCGGTTATCCACCCCTTGGCAAGAAGCGCACCATGTCGTTTTATGAGCGACATGAGATGCTTGGGACGGCGACGCGTATTTATTACCATAGCTTCGCCAAAGAGTGCACCTACCTTTGTGCCTCCTATATAAAAAGCATCGCAACATTCACCGAATTGAGCGGGCGTGATTCCGCTTGCCGCCAATCCGTAGCCCAATCGAGCTCCATCGATCATCAAAGGTATGTCGTAAGCCTTGCAAACGCCGTGTATCGCTTTTAGCTCATCAATGGTATAGATAGTACCATATTCGGTGGGGAATGATACATACACCATACCCGGGGCAACACAGTGAGCTTTGTCGGGATCATGGTCAAAACTCCACAGGAATTTTTCCACAGCATCGGCTGTTATCTTTCCGTTTTCAGCTGGGATTGCAAGCACTTTGTGTCCGGCTTCCTCGATTGCTCCAGCTTCGTGAGCGGCAATATGTCCGGTAGTTGGTGCTATCACCCCCTCGCATCGGTCGATAAGTGCATCAATCATTAATTTATTGGTTTGTGTCCCACCTACAAGAAACATAACGTCAGCCGAGGGAACATTGAAAATTTCGCGAATCCGGCTTTTTGCACTTTCACTTATATTATCAATGCCATAACCGGTGTTCTTATCTAAATTGATAGATGCAAGACGCTCAATAATAGAAGGGTAAGCCCCTTCCATATAGTCACTTTGAAAATTAATCATTAAATTGGATTTATAAAGTTGTAGAAACTTATAAAAATTTGATTGCAAAAGTACTAATTTTATTCTCTTGCAATTTGAAAATATAAAAGAAAATCATATCTTTGGATAAACCTATTAATATACCTTTTAATTAATACCATTAATTTTAATTTAACGATGAATAATAATTTAACGACTCCCCTTGGAGGCTATGTTTCACTACCAGGGAATATTCAGTACACATCCTCATGGATCAAAAGAAAAGATTTATACCGTTTGATTTGGGTGAGAAGTGGTGCTTTGAACATTGAAGTAGATCATGTGCCGGTAACCATGCTCCCCAATCAATTAATTGCACTCACCCCATATCATAAATTAAAATATATATCTCACACCGGTGAAAATGAGATAGTGCTTTTCAATAGTAATTTCTATTGTATATATGGTCATGACGATGAAGTATCGTGTGCCGGTATTCTGTTTAATGGTGGCTCATTTGTGAGACATTTCGATATGGGATCCGAGTATATGAACCGACTTGAATTGATGGTAGACATGAGCAGAAAGGAATTCAAAGCAGAAAACTTTCTAAAGACCGAGATGATACGAGCCTATCTAAAGTCGATGTTGATATGCTGCACTCGCGTGGCTCTAAAGGGATACAAGGCAGATAAAGATTTGTTGCATGGATGGATGATTATGCGGAATTTTACAATTCTTGTAGACCAAC
>CAZYEO010000058.1:0-15278 GCA_964646495.1 uncultured Muribaculaceae bacterium | reverse complement strand
TAAAAAGTCAAATCAGGCGTTTAAAGTCTGAACCCATGAGTACTCGTGCCAGTACATTGTACTTAGATATACTTAATGAGACAAAAACGATGGTACTTCAATCTCGTAATTTGCTTAAATCGCAAGCATATTTTCTAAATGAAATTGAGGAAGAACGTCGCGAGAGTGTTCATAAAAATTAGAAACTGAAATATTCATATAATCTACGCGTTGTAGTTAGATTGTAACAAATCTATTACAACGCTTTTCCTTTATATTCAAGTAGTTTGCCTGTAAGAATGTGCAAAATTTCACAACAATAAAAATACAATAATTAGTTGTTTTGTCAATAAAAATGTATATATTTGCATTGAATCTCACAAAGAATATATAATGGAATCGAATAAATTCAGAGGAGAGCTGTTAAATTTGCAAAGCCACTTGTATAACTTCGCAAAGCACCTCACTAGTAATAAAGATGAGGCAGATGATTTGCTGCAAGAGACATTCCTTCAAGCATTTGATAATGAAGAAAAATTTACTGATAATAGGAATATAAAAGGATGGGCGCTCACTATAATGCACAATTTATTTATCAGCAATTATAGGCGATTGGCAAGGCTGCAATATAATGGATTAACTGAACCTATAACGGTAGATTTATTGAAAGCAGCCGATCATTCAGCGACTTGGGAAGATCCGTTGGATTTGAAGGAAATGCTGAGCATTATCGATAGTTTTCATGAAGATTTGCGTAAACCATTATCAATGTTTATGGAAGGCTACACATATAAAGAAATTGCAGATGATATGAGTATGCCTATCGGAACAGTCAAGAGCCGGATTTATACGGCACGTAAGAGCCTTCAAAACAAATTGCGTGAATATCGCTAATTATTTTTTTTAGCAGTTTCTTCTTTAATATCTTTTTCTCTGGCAGCACGTAGCCGTTCTCTTCTTTTGAGACTAAGATGCAATAAAAATATAACAATAAGTGTTACTCCTATTATGCCGAAATAATAGAGATAATTACCTGCCCTAAATTCATCAAATCCGATATAGGACATAAATCCCAGATATCCAAGTAGTATCAATGGGATAATTGTGGATCTCTTAGCTTTATTCTTCATTTTCTTCAATATAAACAAATGGCGAGTGGTCTGGTTTAAATCTTTGGGAAGTTAATTCATTGTATATCATAATGCAAGCCCACGCATCCGTTGCTGCATAACGTTGCTGAAATTCGGTAAGATTGTCAGCTTCCCAATTTGATAAACGTTGCCCTTTTGATATTTTCTTCCCAAAAATGATTGCATATATTTTTTGTAGACTATTGTCGATAATTCCATAATCCTTTACAAATGCTTGAAGATCGATGAATGATTCAGGCTTAAAATTAGCAATTTTATGCATCATTCTAAGATCATCGCGCAACGATAGTCCTACTTTGATAATATCTTTATTTTCAAAAAGAGATATAATATGTTGGGTTATGCCCACTTTGTTTAATCTAAACAAGTAGCATACATCTAATGTTGAAATTTGTAGTAAAGATACAGCATGTTCTACTCCCTTTTTAAAAGATGGGCGAGTTTCTGTATCAATTCCTATAACTCGTGAGTTATTAATAGTATTTATAGCAAAAGCCACGTCTGAATCATTATCTATTACTTCAATCTTTCCGTCGAATAATGCCTTATCAAAGTGTGAAAGCTGCTCCTTTTTTATGGATAATCTTAACATCAAAAAAAATATTTTTTCAAAATTACAAAAGTGATGGCATAATAAGAAATTTAGTGCCGCTTAAATTCATCCCAATATAATTTTCTATGAATTTTTTAGTATCATCACATATTGTTACATCTTCGTCAAAGAAAGAATTGTATATTATATAAGGGATTTCTATTCCGCGCCTCTTTAAGGATTCAATAGATAATATTGTGTGATTTAGAGAGCCTAAAGTGCCATTAGTAACTAATACTACAGGATATTTATTATCTTTTATATAGTCGATGGTAAGATAAGTTTCAGTTATTGGAACCATAAGTCCGCCAGCTCCTTCAAGTAGTACGGTATCATATTTTGTGCTAAGTTTCGCAGTAGCTTCGGTGATAATGTCAAGATTAATCGAAATGCCATCTATTTTAGCCGCAAGGTGTGGTGAAGCAGGGTACGACATTATAATAGGTGCTGTAGTGTGATCTATATCTTCGGGCATCATTTCAATACCCATTATTTGGCGATGTACATCAATATCCTCGGAGTATTCTTGGTTCCCGGTTTGAATCATTTTCTGAGTCATAACAGTCCGTCCGTCACTTTTCAATATATTTGCAAGCCATCCTGTGGCATAGCTTTTTCCTACATTTGTTCCGATACCGCTTATAAATAGTATATTATTTTTCATTTCTTTCGTGCAATTATATAAATTGGGTTATAGGTTAAAGGATACTTTCCATTTGTACAGATATATTCATTTGAAAAACGATCTAAGTCGGACTTAGTCCATTTATTCTCTTGTCTTATGGAATTAACACCTGTAGATTTTATATGGCGTAATACATCGATGGGAGAGTCAAAATAAAGGGTTTCTTTTCCGTTTTGCATCACTATAATATCGAAATATGGTTCGATAATTTCGCGAAGTCGTTCGTTGTTGTGATATATGAGTGATATAGATGTTACCTCTGCAATTTCATTCATATTTTCTTTTCCAAAAGTTGAAAAAACAATCATACCATTCTCATTGAGAATTGATGAACACTTTTGGATAAATTTGGGTAAATTTTCAAACCATTGTATTGCGGATGATGATACGATATAATCAAAATCGCCCCCACCGTTAAAGGTTTGAATTTCTGCATCACCTTGAATAAATGAGTAGGGTATGTCGAATGAGAGAAAATCTTTTGGTACTGCACACAGGTCATTTAGAACCAAGCGACTTGGATATATTGAATTGATATATAGATTGGTAAGGAATCCAGTGCCACAACCTACTTCAAGAATAGATGATTTCTTGCGATAATCTGTGGATAGCCATAAATCATGAAGTGTGCGAGATATTTCTTGTTGGCACACAGCCAACGAATTATATTGAAGTAAGTTTTTTGAGAATCTTCGTTTGAGTAAAGATTTATTTATAATATTATCGGTTATCAATTTTATGATATTAGCAGGGAGATGTGCATATTGAGTAACTGTGACATTTTCGCAAATAGAACTCCATGCATTAATTTGATTTTGCATTGGGAAAATTCTGTCGTCACTCCCTATTATCACTTTGTCCCATTTTATTGAATCGAAATTATATGTTTTAGATTCCTTTTCAACATTTATTAATTCTGATCGTAGAGAGTCAATCTCTCTCTGCGGACGATGCTCAATAAAATTGTGGTATTGCTCGGATGAATCGCACATTCTACGATAGAATTTTAATAATGTAGCCTCTGAAAGAGTATTTAATGTACCCGAGAATATCTTTTCAGGAATCCCTTTTTCATTGTGAATAGGGGATGGTGTGCCATTTATAGCCATCCTGAAACATATAGGCAGAGTAGGGTTTGTGTATATAAAATAAGAAGCGGCAAATACGCCAAATGACCATGCGAAAATATAAATATTTGAATATGATGCCAATATTGAAGTATCAAATTGAAAATCGTTGTAATCATATACAATTATCATATCGCACGATCCGGTTGCATACTCCCGAAAAGGATCAGCAGTCATTCCCCAACCGGCAAACAAAATTACTACCGATGGCGATTTCTTTTCTATAATGAATTCATGCTTCATTGATAATCCTTTTTAGGTCATTTATTATTTGATTCATTTGCGATTGTGTAATGGAGGCGTTAAGGCTGAAACGGATACGTTCAGTTCCGGTTGGCACCGTTGGGGTACGAATAGGTAATGCCAGATAACCCATTGCACGTATTTTTTCTGAGAAAGCGAGAGTGGCTTCGCTGTTTCCTATTATATAGGGTACAATTTGAGATGCGCTTTTCACCATATTATTAAGTGGATTGAGCAAAGATTGAAGTTGTTGGCTTATTGCCTTTAGGTGTGTACGCTCAGCACTCATATCAGTAATCTTATGTAATATAAAATCAGTCCAAGCACATGAAAAAGGTGGGATGGCAGTAGAAAAAATAAAACTGCGACATTTATTTATCAGATAATCTTTTATTATCCCTGAAGTAATGACAAAAGCCCCCGATGATGCACATGCTTTACCAAAAGTTCCCACAATAATATCAATATCGTCAATTAAACCGCTTTCTTCAGCGCATCCCAACCCTTTGTCACCAAATACACCAAAGGCATGAGCTTCATCCACATAAAGCAGTATATTGGGATAGCTATTTTTAATACCTACCAATCTCTTTAAATCACATATATCTCCATCCATGCTAAATATAGATTCGGTAACAATCAATATTCTATTATATTTCAAATAATTATTGTGCAGGATTTCTTCGAGATGCTCCAAGTCATTATGATGAAAACGTAGAAACGGAGCTCGTGATAGAACTATACCATCTATTATGCTCGCATGCACCAATCTATCTGCTATAATTAAGGTATCTTTATCGGCAATAGTAGGAATAATACCCGTATTAGCGTGGTAGCCGCTATTGAATATCAATGCATCTCGTCCGTATAATGACGAAAGGGTATTCTCTAATGTGAAAAAATCATTTTGATGTGATGACAGCAAACGTGACGCTGATGAACTCATAGTGAAATTTCTACAAGTGCTCATAAATTCGTCAATCAATTCATGATTTGAAGCTAAACCAAGATAATCATTTGATGACAAATCGATAAGGTTCTCCTTTTCAGCCGACAAATTTCTTATCGAGCGGAAATTCCCCGATTCTCTAAGGGCATTCAATTTTGATTCAAATATATTATTCACGTGGCTTAATTATAAGTAGTAATTGATCTATTAATGATTCTAATTGCTTATCACTTATGATGTAAGGAGGCATGATATATACTAATTTTCCGAATGGTCTTACCCATATTCCACGCTCCACGCAACGTTTCTGAAATTCACCTACATTTACCGGTTCTTTCATTTCAATTACTCCAATTGCACCGAGGATTCTCACATCGGCTACATTTGAATAATTTTTAGCAGGACTCATTCTTTGACTCATTATAGATTCAATGTTGCCTATCGTTTGTTGCCAATCCGATTCAAGTAAGAGTTTTATTGATTCGCATGCAACTGCGCAAGCCAAAGGATTGCCCATAAATGTAGGTCCATGCATCATTACTCCGGCTTCACCTTTAGAAATAGTGTCGGCAACCTCTTTGGTAGTAGCTACTGCACTAAGAGTCATATATCCACCAGTCAAGCCCTTACCCACACACATTATATCCGGTTCTACTCCAGAATACTCACATGCAAAAAGCTTTCCGGTGCGTCCGAACCCAGTCGCTATTTCATCAAAAATAAGATAAATACCATATTTGTCACAAAGTTCCCGCGCTTTGACGAGATATTGAGGATTATAGAATCTCATCCCCCCTGCACCTTGCACAATTGGTTCAAGAATAAGACCTGCAATCTTGTCATGGTTGCTACGGATAATTTCTTCAAGATTTGCAGTGCAATCGGGGTCCCATTCATCATAAAAACTGCAAGAAGGGGCTTCAGCAAAATATCTTATAGCCAAAGCACTCCCAAATAGGCTATGCATTCCGGTTACCGGATCGCACACCGACATTGCATTCCATGTATCTCCGTGATAACCGGAGCGAATCGTTACAAAATTATCTTTTTTTGAATCAGGAAATCTACTTATACTTGCTTGAATTGCCATTTTCATCGCCACTTCCACCGCCACCGATCCCGAATCGGCATAAAAGATATTGTGCATAGAAGGGGGGAGAATTTTCAGCAACAATTTTCCGAGATTAATAGCAGGATCATGCGTAAATCCCCCAAACATTACATGCGACATCTTATTCATCTGCACTGTAATTGCATTATTTAGTTGCGGATGATTATATCCGTGTATCACAGCCCACCAAGATGACATCCCGTCGATAAGTTCAGTGCCATCTTCAAGGGTAATTGTGCAACCTCTTGCGCCTATTACTTTATATGTGGGAAGAGGATCGATAGTAGATGTATATGGATGCCACAAATGATTGCGGTCGAAATCGTCAAACATAATTATATCTTTGTAAATTCTAATATGCAAAGATAGCCCGATATTATCAAAAGTTGAAATAAAAAGCTATATTTGCACTGATAAATGATTATAAGAAATATATGCGGTTATTTTATAGATTGATTATGTGCGTATCACTTATGAGTATATGTATGGCATGTCTCACAGGTGTGGAAAATACTAAAAAAATATCCGACAAGGATGTCTCAAAATTAGCTCCCGAAATAAAGGATGAAAAAAGTGGTTATCTTACTGATGTGAAAGGAATTTCGTTTGACCAAATGAAGAAGGGCGAAAAATTTTATGTCACTGACGATCAAATAAGACTTATTTTTCTTCCCAACGAAAATTACAATCCGGATTCACTAAAATTGGGATCTCATATTCTTACCTATAGCAATTATTATGAAGATAATGTGCTTGGGAATAAAAATACGGTATATCTTGTTTTTGAAGATAATGCAGGGGTGAAATATACATATCCTACAGGAAAGACAAAAGATGAATTGATATCTTCATCGAAAAGCGGGGGGATGTCTATCCCTTTTATGGTGAATATTGGGATGGTGGAAAAAGCCAAGAATCTACTGAAAGGGAAAGAGCTATATATACGTACCTCATTGTGGTATAATGCAAAAGAGGAGATGATTGATGGACGTAAATTTATCAATGTGCAAATTACCGATGTTTTGCCCGGAAATAAGATATTGCCATTAAAAGTAGAGTTTACCACACCGGAGGGTATTGTTGCATATCTATTTTTAGCTACAGAAGATGCTCCGATGCTCAATCGAATGTTTGATAATGCTTTTTCACTTACAGATATAAGGAAAAAATATCCCATGATAACCGATTCTAATTGGAATTTGATTGTCGCAGGGAAAATCGCTGAGAATATGACAAAAGATGAGTGCCGGCTATCGCTTGGCGCTCCAAATAATATTGACCAGTTTCCATCTTACGAAGGGTTGAGAGAAATGTGGATGTATGACAATGGAGTATATCTGATGTTTGAAGATGGAATATTGAAGAAATACAGAAAATAATAATTGGCATGACTCACTTTATCGAAAATTATTCATTGCAAGAATGCACTACATTTCATTTACCTGTGAAGTGCAGATATTTTGTTGAATACTCCACAATATCCGAATTAAGAAATATTCTTAATAGTGATATATATAAGAATAACGTTAGTTTTCACATGGGAGGAGGGAGCAATCTTGTATTTACTAAAGATTTTGAGGGTTTAATTCTACATTCATTAATAAAATATATTGATATTGTAGACGAAAGTCACGATCATATAATACTTAAAGTAGGCTCAGGTGTTGATTGGGATTCTTTTGTGAAATATTGCGTGGAAAATGGATATTATGGCATCGAAAACATGTCGTATATTCCGGGAGAAGTAGGAGCAAGTGCTGTGCAAAATATAGGTAGTTACGGTGTAGAGGTAAAGGATGTTATTACAAAAGTACATTGCGTGGATGAGAATGACGGATCAATACGCATATTTACAAACGAAGAATGTGAATATGGATATAGGGATAGTATTTTCAAAAATGAATATAAAAATAGATATATTGTAATAGGTGTGGAATATCGTTTATCGAAGATTCCTCAATATTCTCTTGAATATGGTGCGCTAAAAGCCTTACAGGGAAAAGAATGTACAATAACACTTGCGGATGTGCGCAATGAAATTATCCGAATAAGAACCGAAAAACTTCCCGATCCAAAATATATAGGGAGTGCAGGAAGTTTTTTCAAGAATCCGGTAATCCCTATTTCTAAATTCAACGAATTAAAGAAGGAATATCCTACGATGCCACATTATATTGTAACGGATGATACAATGAAAATACCTGCAGGATGGTTGATAGAAAATGCAGGATTAAAAGGTTATAAACTTGGCGGAGCACGCGTATACGACAAGCAATGTCTTGTGCTTGTGAATGATGGGGATGCTTCCGCACATGATATAGTAGACTTGTATAAGTATGTGATTTCAAGGGTAAATAATAAATATGGCATAGAATTATCGCCGGAGGCCAATATATTGTGATGGAAATAGAATTTTTAGGAACAGGAACATCAACAGGAATTCCACAGATAGGTTGTAGTTGTGAAGTGTGCCGATCGGCTAACCCTAAAGATAACAGGCTACGCACTTCGATTATCGTACGAACTAAAGGTGTAAATTTACTTATCGATTGCGGGCCTGATTTTAGAGAGCAGATAATGCGTGCATCATCTCAAGATTTGAATGCCCTATTACTCACACACCAACATTATGATCATGTTGGTGGAATTGATGATTTACGTCCATATTGCAAAGATGATTCTTTTAGAATATATTGCAAAAAAGATGTTGTACATGATATAAAATCACGACTTCCTTATTGCTTCGTCGAACATCCCTATCCGGGTGTTCCATCATTCGAGATGATAGAGATAGACGATTCGCCCTTTTATGTTGATGGAATAGAAATAAAGCCTATTCCTGTGATGCATTATAAACTACCGATATATGGATTTCAAATAGAAAATATGGCATATATCACCGACGCCAACTTTATTTCTGATGAAATAATAAAAAGATTGCAGAATATTCCTTTACTCATAATAAATGCACTGCGCATTGAGCCACATATATCACATTTCTCCCTATCCGAAACATTGGAAATGATAGAAAAAATTAACCCAGGAAAAGCTTATTTAGTTCATATGGCAGATAAGATGGGACTTCATGATGCGATGTCGTTGAAACTGCCCTCTAATGTGTATTTTGCTTATGATACTTTAAGAATCGAGATATAGATAATAACCTGAACTAATATTTTGTCATTTGCGTTTTTAATATTATACATAACTTAAAAAATAATATTATGACAAAATTAATTGACGAAGAAATAGAAAAGGGAAGTCAACCTGCTCCTGCAAAATTTTATATAAAAGTAACTCCCGACGGACCTTATATGGTATATGGCAATCCGCCATTGGATCAAGAAATAATAATTGTTGAAAATGATGGAGCACCGTGGGTTTATCGTAAAGGTGCTATTACATTCAAGACTTCCGACCCTATGGCTTTATGCCGATGTGGTGGTTCTAAACACATGCCATTTTGTGATGGTGCGCATAAGCATCATGATTGGGATCCCACAGAAACCGCACCATTTGAAGATATTTTGACAAATTCGGAAGTATTTCAAGGCCCTCGTATATCATTGACCGACAATAAAAAATATTGTGCTTTTATGAGGTTTTGCGATGCAAAGGGGCGCATCTGGAATATTGTAGAAGAAGCCACCACCGACGATGAGATTAATATAGTTAAGCATGAAGCGGCACATTGTGCCGGAGGGAGGTTACTTGTGTGGGACAACAATACAAAAAAACCTTATGAACCGAATTTTTCACCCTCAATTTCACTTATAGAGGACCCAGGAATTAAAGTTAGCGGTCCTATTTGGGTGAAAGGAGGAATAAGAATTGAGAGCAGTAACGGAGAGAGTTACGAGATTCGAAATCGTATTGCTTTGTGTCGCTGTGGGCAATCTTCAAACAAGCCGTTCTGCGACGGAACACATGCTTCATGCAAATTTCAAGACGGACTATCGCAAGAACCTAAAATTCCTATTGAAGATTGGTAGGAAAGTATATTTTCTATGTCATTATTTTTGAGTAATTTTGTCAGGTTAATTAAAGAACGTTGATATAAAAACAATAAATGAAAAGAATTAGAAACTTCTGCATAATTGCTCATATTGATCATGGAAAAAGTACGCTCGCTGATCGTCTGCTCGAATACACCAATACAGTAGCAGGAAAAGATTTACAAGCACAAGTTCTTGATGACATGGAATTGGAGCGTGAGCGCGGAATCACGATTAAAAGTCACGCTATCCAGATGCAATATATACATGAGGGTGAAGAATACGTTCTTAATCTGATTGATACTCCGGGGCATGTGGATTTCTCTTACGAGGTATCCAGATCAATAGCTGCTTGTGAAGGCGCTCTATTAATTGTTGATGCCTCGCAAGGCATTCAGGCACAGACTATATCTAATCTATATATGGCAATAGAGAATGATCTTGAGATTATACCTATTGTGAATAAAGTAGATCTTGATAGTGCGAAACCTGATGAAATAGAGGATCAGATAATCGAGCTTTTGGGATGCAAACGCGATGAAATAATACGTGCGAGTGGGAAAACTGGAATTGGAATTCCTGAAATTCTCGATGCGATAGTGAAAAGAGTACCTGCACCGCAAGGAGATCCTGACGCCCCATTACAAGCTCTTATATTCGACTCTGTATTTAATTCATTTCGTGGTATAATTGCATATTTTAAAGTGAAAAATGGCACTCTTAAGAGTGGAGACCATGTGAAGTTTGTGAGTACCGGAAAAGAATATCATGCCGATGAAATAGGAGTGCTGAAATTGAACATGTTGCCTCGCAAAGAAATTTCTGCCGGTAATGTAGGGTATATAATTTCTGGGATCAAGACCTCAAAAGAGGTGAAAGTAGGTGATACTATAACCGAAGTCGACAATCCATGTAAAGAGGCGATAGATGGATTTGAGGAGGTAAAACCTATGGTGTTTGCCGGTGTTTATCCTATTGAAACGGAAGATTTTGAAAATTTACGTTCATCATTGGAGAAATTACAACTCAATGATGCTTCCCTTACATTTCAACCGGAATCATCTGTGGCTTTGGGATTCGGTTTCAGATGTGGTTTCTTAGGACTATTGCACATGGAAATAGTACAAGAGCGTCTTGGTCGTGAATTTGATATGGATGTTATTACTACAGTCCCCAACGTATCATATAATGTATATGATAAGCGCAATATAAAAAGTGAAGTTCATAATCCGGCAGGATTGCCCGATCCAACTTTGATCGATCGCATAGAAGAGCCTTATATCCGAGCTTCAATAATCACAGCAGCCGATTATATAGGTCCTATAATGACACTATGCCTTGGTAAACGCGGTGAGCTTATAAAACAAGAATATATTTCGGGTAATCGTATCGAATTAATATTTGATATGCCTTTGGGTGAAATTGTAATTGATTTCTATGATAAATTGAAGAGTATATCTAAAGGATATGCTTCGTTTGACTATCACATACATGACTTTCGAGAGTCAAAATTAGCTAAATTAGATATTTTGCTTAATGGTGAATCGGTGGATGCATTGAGTACACTTACACATGTGGACAATGCTGTGTCTTTCGGTCGTAGAATGTGTGAGAAATTAAAAGAGCTTATTCCACGCCAACAATTTGACATCGCCGTGCAAGCTGCAATTGGTGCTAAAATTGTGGCGCGAGAAACGATTAAGGCTGTTCGTAAAGATGTAACTGCAAAGTGCTATGGTGGTGATATAAGCCGTAAACGTAAATTGCTGGAGAAGCAGAAAAAAGGTAAAAAGAGAATGAAACAGATTGGTTCGGTTGAAGTTCCGCAGAAAGCATTTCTTGCTGTATTGAAATTGGATTAATATATCTTAAATATCTTGAGATTGAGAGAATTGAAAATTATATATTAAAAACTATTAAAATGTCAAACGTTTTTTTTACGGCGAGAAAGACAATTAAGGAATTTGCCACAGGTGGGAATGTTCTGATTATCGCCACTATTCTTGCGATGCTTATTGCCAATATTTCGGCGATTAACCATTACTATTTCGATTTTTGGAATCAAAAAGTTGCTTTTCAACTTGGCGATTTCAATCTGTTTAGCCATGAAGGGCATCCGATGACCATGATGCAGTTTATAAACGACGCATTGATGGCTGTCTTCTTTTTTACTATCGGTTTAGAGATTAAACGTGAAGTTTTGGTAGGGGAATTATCCTCATTTAGACAAGCATTACTTCCGATTATTGCCGCATGTGGTGGTATGATTGTGCCTGTAGCTATTTTCTTTTATCTCGGTAGAAACGGAGACTATGAGAATGGTGCTGCCATTCCTATGGCTACTGATATTGCATTTTCAATTGGAGTCCTCGCTATGCTTGGAAGCCGAGTTCCTACATCACTTAAAATATTCCTTACCACTCTTGCAGTAGTAGATGATATTGGTGGCATTCTTGTAATTGCTTTATTCTATTCACAAGGTTTGGAATATACATTATTATTATATTCATTGGGTATATTTGCCATTCTTATAGCCGGATCTATGCTAAAGATTAAGAGCAAAGCATTTTATATTCTGCTCGGAATTGCGGTATGGTTTTTGTTCCTTAATTCAGGCATCCACCCCACAATTGCCGGAGTACTTGTTGCATTTTGTATTCCAGCAACTCCTGTCGCCTCTCCCAAGAAATATATCTCTACCATTAAGGATAGCATGGCTCATCTATGCGACAATGAAGATATTGATTTGGAAAAGCGTACTATTTTATCCAATGAAAAAATGGATTGGCTTAAACGAATTGAATCGGCATCAAACAAGACTATATCACCTTTGCAACAACTCGAAGATGCTTTGCACCCAGTAGTGAATTTCTTCATTATACCTCTTTTTGCTTTTGCAAATGCAGGTATCCTGCTCGAAGGAATGGAACCATCAGCATTATACGAAGGGGTAGGGCTTGCTGTAATATGCGGTTTGGTAATTGGTAAATTTACAGGTATATTCCTATTCTCATGGGCTCTTATAAAATTAGGATTTTCAAGTATGCCTGCATATAGCAATTGGAAAATGCTTGCGTCGGTTTCTATGTTGGGAGGTATCGGATTCACTGTTTCTCTATTTATTGCCAACCTTTCATTCGGACCCACAGGAACCAATCATCCGGAATATCTAACTGATGCCAAACTTGGTATCATTGTCGGTTCGCTTATCGCTGGATTTGTAGGATATTTCATGCTGAAAATGACTCTGCCAAAAGAAAAGTTCCACGAAGAAAATGATATTGATTAAGAGTATTAATCATCAATAATTCATATATAATGGTGTATCATTTTAATATTTGATGCACCATTTTTATTTTATTATTTGAACCGTATAAGTCTTAAATTGTTTTAACAATGAAGTACTAATTTACCCTTAAGAATTTAATTATGATAAAACGTAGTGTCATAAGCATGATATTCATTGTGTTAGTAATGAATTTTTCGGCATTTTCGCAAGCGAGCTATCCCGATACACTTAAAATTAAAGAAATTTCCATAGTTGAAACTAAAGGAATTGATATATCTGCGTTGCCCTTATCTGTTACAAAAATCAGCGAAGTAACCATTAAAGAGAGTAATCAAGTGAATATATTGCCAATCCTTGAACATAATATTTCTGGATTATTCAGTACAGCTAAAGGGATTATGGGATACGGAATATCCACAAATTCCACCGGAATGATAAATATTAGAGGAGTCGGGCAAAGTAATAAGGTATTGACCTTAGTAGATGGACAACCCCAATGGGCTGGTATATTCGGACACAGCATAGCCGATAATCTTGTGGCAAATAATGCGAAAAGTATAGAAATAGTGAAAGGTCCGGCATCATTATTTTATGGTAGTAATGCAATGGGTGGATCGATAAATATAATAACACGTCAGCCCGAAAATAATGGATTTGATGGTTCTGTTAGGGCAGCCGGTGGGTCATATGGTACACAAGAATATGGTGTTAATATTGGATATAAGAAAGATAGATTTTCATCATTTATTTCGGGAGAGTATAATTCAACCGATGGCGAACGATCTAATTCCCAATTCTATTTGGCAAACGGATTTACTTCTCTGAAATATTCGTTAAGTGATAATTGGAAAATAGGGACTACATTCAATATTACTAATTTCAAAGGGCATAATCCGGGAATGGCTACCAATCCGATATTAGATAATTGGATGGAAGCTACTCGTGGAGCTGTAGCTGTAAATGCAGTAAATTCATATAATAAAGTAAATGGCACACTGCAGGCATATTATAATTGGGGGCATCATTCTATAAATGATGGGTATTTTATTGGTGGAAATCCGCGCGATTATTTATTTAAAAGCAACGATTATGTTACCGGGTTTTCAATACATGAAACTCTGAATTTATGGAAAAACAATATGACAATATTAGGGACCGATCTTCAACATTGGGGTGGAAAAGCATGGAACAAAAATGATGATGGAACTCAAAAAGATATTATCGATAAAAATACTACATCAGCAGGATTGTTCGTAACTACGCAACAACGCATACTTGATAAAGTATCGGTGAATGCAGGAGTAAGATATACATATAGCAGTCAGTTTCATAGCAAATGGATTCCTCAGGCAGGATTAATAATGAATTTCTTCAAGGGTAATACAATTGTTGCTTCTTTTGGAGAGGGATACCGTGCGCCAAATATCAGAGAATTATATATGTATGCCTCGGCAAATCCAGATTTGAAGCCCGAACAGATGTATAACTATGAGATAAATATAACTCAGAAATTATTTGATAATAAATTAAGTGCCAAAATAGCATTTTTCTATATCGATGGAAAAGAGATGATAACTGTAAATATGATTTCGGGTAAGCCAAAAAATCTCAATACCGGTAAATTTATTAATAAAGGGTTTGAGGCTGACGTAAATTATCGTATCATTCCATCACTGATATTCAATGCAAGCTATAGTTTTCTACACTCTGATACCGAACTTCTTGCTGCTCCAAAACATCAGATAAAAACGAATATAATGTATACATGCGGTGGATTTACCGGTAGTATAGGCAATGAAACAATATTGGGACTATATACAGTAGTAGGCAAGGATGCCAAGAAAGTGGATTATTCGTTGCTTTATGTTCGTTTCTCCTATGATTTCAAAATGGGAGGTAACAGATATATACTATCTCCATTTGTTAATTTGGATAATATTACCGCCGCAAAATATGAAATAGTAGATGGATTTCCTATGCCGAGATGTACTGTGCTTGGTGGGATTAAATTTAATTTTTAATCAAATTTGATGCTTTTCGACGGTTGAATAGTCGATATTATATACGAGGGAGCCAAAAGAGTGATATAAGCCACGATTATGGCTCCTATGTTTAATAATAGGATATCTAAAATATTAAATGATATAGGCACATACG
>CAZYEO010000057.1:0-15415 GCA_964646495.1 uncultured Muribaculaceae bacterium | reverse complement strand
ATAAAGAATCCAAAATATTATAATCAATAATTCATAGGCAATAAAAAAGCTAAGGCGATAAAATCATATTCGTTTTATCGCCTTAGCTTTATAATCTTTTTCTTATAATCTATTTTATAAGATATTGAGAGCTTATAGATTTATTTTCATGTACACGTCGTATAGTATCGGCAAATAAAGATGCAATACTTAGTATTGTTGCCTTTTTACAACTCTTATCGAAAGGAATACTATCTGAGAATATCATTTCAGTTAAAGCACATTCATCTATACGTGCAGATGCGGGATCGCTCATTATGGCATGTGATGCAAGAGCTCTTACTGTTTTTGCCCCATTTTCAATCATCAAGTTGGCAGCTTTTGTAATAGTTCCGGCTGTATCCACCATATCATCTATAAGTATAACATCTTTTCCAACAACGTCACCTATGATTGTCATATTCTCTACAACGTTAGCTTTTGCACGTTGTTTATGACATAACACTAACGGAGCATTAAGATATTTTGCATATGAATTAGCACGTTTTGCACCCCCTACATCAGGAGTAGCTATGACTAAATCTGGGAGATTCAACGATTGAATATAAGGCACAAAGCATGATGATGCATATAAGTGATCAACTGGGACATTAAAAAATCCTTGTATTTGGTCCGCATGTAAATCCATCGTTATCAGGCGATCAATGCCTGCTGTGCTTAATAAATCGGCTACTAATTTCGCTGCTATAGACACACGTGGTTTGTCCTTACGATCCTGACGTGCCCATCCGAAATATGGCACTACAGCCACAATTGACTTTGCTGATGCTCGCTTGGCTGCGTCAATCATCAACAATAATTCCATTAAATTATCGGAATTCGGAAATGTGGATTGGACTAAATAGAGTTCGCATCCGCGAATTGATTCCTCGAAAGAAACTTCAAATTCGCCATCGGCAAAATGCTGTATGTTCATTTTACCAAGTTCTACACCGAGATCTTTACAAATTTGTTCGGCAAGATAACGTGACTTAGTGCCCGAAAAAATCTTAAAGGGAGGTAATGAATTGCTCATAATATTGGGAGTGAATTATTCGACAAATTTACAACTTTTTAGTTGGAGCTACAGCAAACTTTCTGTTTTTTTTAAAAGATTCTTCATTTCCATTTTCTACCAATCTCCACATTACGGCGTTATGCGGTTCTATATCAGTATGAAACGGCTGATTTGAAGCAAATTTTATATTCCGTTTCTCTTCGGATAATAATTCAGTTGCCTCATAATCCCCTTCTTTTAAGTTCAATATTTCAAAGGCATGTGCAGGAATGTTTATATCTAAGGAGCATTTCTCGCTTCCAAAATTAGCAGCTACTAATATTACCTCATTCATATAAGATCTTATATATACATATTGATGATGAGGGTTAAGTGTCGGATTATCGTAATTTACATACATAACATCAAAAAAAGCACCTTCAGTAATAGCTTTTTCAATATTACATAGCTTCAATATTTTGGCATAAATATCTCTTAGTGCGATTTCGTGCTGAGAGAGGTGGGATGTATCACATTTTCCTTCGTTCATCCAACGACGTAAAGTTGGCACACTCCAATAATCAAAAATTGTGGTACGGCCATCGTATCCACTGAATCCTTCTGCATCTACTGCGGGTTCTCCAAGTTCTTGACCTGCATATATCATCATTGCTCCTGTTCCTATCGTAGCACTCACGACTAAAGCCGGTATTACTTTTATGGCTTCTCCCGCATAAAAACGTGAAGCATATCTCTGTTCATCGTGATTTTCAAGGAAATTTAGCATTTTGCTTTCTATGCCATCTACCGTTTGCCAACATCCTGTAATATTAGCAGCCGATAGATTATGACAATCTATACCTCTTAGAGTATCATAGAGATTGACTTTATCATATAGATAGTCGAAATGTCCATTATATATATATTCACGATATAAATTTACATCATAAATTTCGGCAATGAATATTATACCCGGATATCTATCTTTCACCTGTGGAATAGCCCATTTCCAAAATGCCACAGGTACCATGTGCACCATATCGCATCGAAAACCATCAATCCCTTTAGATGCCCAAAATCGTAATATATTAAGCATCTTAAACCATGTATCCGGTATGGGTTCAAAATGTTGAGTCCCATTTCCATAATCTACTCCATAATTTAGCTTAATTGTTTCATACCAATCATTTGCATTAGGGAATGCCGAAAAGCAATCATTTCCCGTAGCCTTTGCTGGAAATTCATAATATGCACCGGAACCATTACCAAGATCTATATGTGGTGAAAATAATTGACGTGGTATATAATAGAAATTATTGTTAGGATCGAATTGAAGATCAGTACGATCGTTACTTCCAAGATCGGTTATTCCATGGGGATGAGCATCCGAGTGATATTGACGTGCCACATGATTGGGAATGAAATCCATCAATACTTTCATATCGGCTTTATGTGTACGCATCAATAACTCTTCAAATTCCTTCATCCTATCTGCTACATTCTCAGCCAAATCAGGGTCAATGTCGTAATAATCCTTTATAGCATAAGGAGATCCGGCATTTCCCTTTACAACATGGGAGTTATCCTTTTCTATTCCAAACGTGGAATAATCAGTCTTAGTAGCATGCTCAATGATTCCGGTGTACCACACATGAGTAATACCAAGTCCTTTTATTGAATTTAGAACTTTATCTGTGATTTGATTCATTTTGCCTACTCCATTTTGCTCTATAGTCCCATTACTCACACAATTCTTGCAATTGTTGGTAAATAATCTTGGGAGCAATTGGTATATAATAGGTTTCTCTTTCATTAAATAAGAAGATTAATTTATCCGAAGATTGTTTTCAGCAGCCAGTATTTTCATAGTATCGTTATATCCTTCCTCTGCTATTTTCCACATGGCTTTAATATTAAATACTTTTTCTTTTGCTATGGATCGTGGCGATATTATTGTATCACACATCTTCATATCAGCTATTACGTTTACTTTTGACATCAAAGAATAGCTTCGCTCTGCAATTCCTATAATAGAGGGGCTATATTTATCATTTACCAATGGGCTACAATTTACCCCGATTAGAGTATCACATAAAGGGCGAATAGCCCATGCCGGAAGATTTCTTAGCACTCCACCATCCACATAGTTTACACCATCTATTTTAATAGGCTTGAAAATTATAGGAATACTGCATGACGCTGCAACACGTTCTATTATTGTTCCTGATGAAAATATTACCGATTTGCAATTATCAAGATCGGTTGCACATACCCTTACCGGGATTGGAAGGTCTTCAATATTTTCTATTTTCAATGTTTTTTTTAGAAACTTCTTAAACCGATCCAACTTGAAAAAGCCATCTTTTGGGACGCTCAATTCTGCAAGATCAGAAAATTTTAAATTTGAGAATAGGTTTAATATCTCGTCAGGAGATAACCCTGATGCATACAATACAGCGACAATAGAACCGGCACTTACACCAGATATTATGTCAGGCTTAAGTCCTTTTTCTTCTAACGCTTTAAGCACTCCTACATGTGCAAAACCCCTAGCTCCCCCTCCACTTAGTGCTATGCCTAATTTATATTTCTTATTCTCATCCAATGTTTCTCGCATTTAATTTATTTAGGTATAAAACACCACAAATTTACATTAAATTCCTCTGAAACTATACCTATACATGAAAATATATTTTTTGTAAATACTATTTTATTCATTATTATAATTTCATTAGAAATTATTAGTTGATACTTGCTTTTTGCTTATTATTTTCAACATACAGATGACAAATGTTTGTTAAATATAAGCATTTGAATTACCTTTGCATGATTATAGCCATATAATTGTATAATCAATTATTATCAAAGAAAGTTTAATCAAATAAGTAGATCCATATTATATAATGAAAAAGTCGTGCCATAATAATGCCGTTCTCTTAATCCACTGCCCTGATCAACCGGGTATTATAGCTGTTGTAACCGAGTTTATCAACACTAACGGTGGTAATATTCTATATCTCGATCAATACGTAGACCGTATAAATGGAGTATTTTATATGAGGGTTGAGTGGGATCTTGACAATTTCATTATTCCCAAAGATAAAATTAATGATTATTTCAATACTCTGTATGCACAGAGATATGAAATGTATTACCGCATAAGATTTACAGACAAGCCTCAAAGAATGGCTATTTTCGTATCTAAAATGTCGCATTGCCTTTATGATATCCTTGCAAGGTACATTGCAGGAGATTGGGAGGTGGAAATACCATTAATAATAAGTAATCATCCTGATCTTGCTGATGTTGGTCGCCAATTTAATATTCCATTCGAGGTAATATCTGTTAATAAGGATAATAAAACGGAGATGGAACTTAAAGAATTTGAACTACTTGATAAGTATGAAATTGATTTCATTGTTTTAGCTCGATATATGCAGGTTCTTTCTGAGGATTTCATATCACGCTATCCAAACAGAATAATAAATATACATCACTCTTCTCTTCCGGCATTTGTGGGTGCAAAACCTTATCATGCTGCTTTTGAACGTGGCGTAAAACTCATTGGAGCAACAAGTCATTATGTAACAACAGAACTCGATGCAGGACCGATTATTGAACAGGATATTGTAAAGATTACTCACAAAGATTCGGTTAATGATTTAGTGCATAAAGGACGTGATTTAGAAAAGATAGTGTTGTCGCGTGCTGTTGAAAAGCACATTCAGCGCAAAATTCTTGTTTATAAGAACAAAACAGTGGTATTCAACTAATTAAGCACAATGATAGCCATAGTAAAATATAATGCCGGCAATATTTTCTCAGTACAATGTGCTATGAAACGTATCAATGCTGAAGCAATTCTCACTGATGATCCGTCGGTGTTGAATAATGCGGATAAAGTTATATTTCCAGGAGTAGGGGAAGCATCATCTGCCATGCGCTATCTGCGTGAAACAAATTTAGATGCTGTCATAAAAAATCTCACCAATCCTGTATTAGGAATATGTGTAGGACAACAATTAATGTGTCGGCACTCGCAAGAAGGGGAGGTAGATTGTCTCAATATTTTTGATGTAGATGTGAAACGTTTTGTATCGACTAATGATGATAAAGCGCTTAAAATTCCGCATATGGGATGGAACACGCTGGATATAATAGAAGAAAACGCTTTAATAACGAAGGAAATGATTGAAAAATATGTGTATTACGTGCATAGCTATTATGCCGAATTATCTCCTTATACCATAGCTACAACAAATTATATTGTTCCTTTTAGCGCAGCAATGAAGAAAGATAACTTTTATTCCACTCAATTTCATCCCGAAAAAAGTGGAGAAACCGGAGAAACAATTCTTAAAAACTTCTTGGAAATATGATTGAAATTATACCCGCAATTGATATTATAGGAGGAAAATGCGTAAGATTATCAAAAGGTGATTATACGCAGAAAAGAACCTATAATGAATATCCTCTGGAGGTTGCAAAAAAATTTCAAGACTTAGGCTGTAAACGTCTTCATCTGGTGGATCTTGACGGAGCAAAATCGGATCACATAGTAAATCACCATATTCTTGAATCAATTGCATCTCATACCAATCTTATAATAGATTTTGGAGGGGGTATTAAAAGCGATGAAGATGTGCGTATTGCCTTTGATAGTGGTGCTGCAATGATAACAGGAGGAAGTGTCGCAATTAAGAATCCTGAAATATTCAAAAATTGGATTCAACAATTCGGTGCTGAAAGAATAGTACTCGGTGCAGATGTCAGAAAAGAGAAAATAGCTTCCAACGGTTGGATTGAGAATAGTAATACTGATATTATACCTTTCATCTCTGAATACAAAAATTTAGGTATAGATAAGGTTATAAGCACAGATATAGATTGCGATGGAATGCTTGAAGGACCGTCAGTCAAATTATACGAAAAAATACTTGCTGATTTCCCAGATCTATATTTAATAGCAAGTGGAGGAGTTAGCGGAATGAATGATATCGAAGCTCTTCAAAAAATCAATGTACCTGCTGTAATCGTGGGGAAAGCATTATATGAAGGACAAATCTCAACGAGTGAACTTGAAAAATATAATATCTCTATACAATGTTAGCAAAACGTATCATCCCTTGTCTTGACGTAAAAAACGGAACCACAGTAAAAGGTGTGAATTTCGTAAACTTTAAAGATGCCGGAGACCCGGTAGAGTTAGGGAAACAATATAGTCTTCAAGGTGCTGACGAATTAGTTTTTCTGGATATTACAGCTACCCATGAAGGGAGAAAAACATTTATAGATATAGTGAAAAGAGTGGCAGAAAACATAAGTATTCCGTTTACCGTAGGAGGAGGAATATCGTCAGTTGCTGATGTCGCAGCCTTACTCAATGCTGGAGCTGATAAGGTATCGATAAATTCCTCTGCAATACGCAACCCCCAATTGATTTCTGATATTTCTGAAAATTTTGGCAATCAAGTATGTGTAGTTGCTATTGATGCTCATTGTGATGAAAATGAGTGGACTTGCTATCTCAATGGTGGTAGAATACCCTCAGATAAAAAATTATATGAATGGGCGCATGAGGCACAAGAACGTGGAGCAGGCGAGATATTATTTACAAGCATGGATCACGATGGTGTAAAAAAAGGATTTGCGTGTGATGCTCTCAAAAAATTGCACGATAAGGTTTCAATTCCTATAATAGCATCCGGAGGGGGAGGGGCACCTCAACATTTTGTAGATGTATTTAAAAACGGACTTGCGGATGCAGCACTTGCCGCAAGTGTATTTCACTTCAATGAAATCAATATTTCCGAACTTAAAGAGTATCTTTGTGAAAACGGAATTACAACAAGAAAACTATAACGTTAGAATATTATGGCATTAGATTATGAAAAAATGAATGGTCTTATCCCGGCAATCATCCAAGACGCTCGCACCAAAAACGTGCTTATGCTGGGATTTATGAATGAGGAAGCCTATCTTAAAACTATAGAAACGGGGAAGGTTACATTTTTCAGCCGCACAAAAAATCGTCTTTGGACAAAAGGAGAGGAGAGTGGTAACTTCTTAAATGTAGTTTCAATTGAAGAGGATTGTGACAAAGACACATTGCTTATCAAGGCAAACCCTGTCGGACCTGTGTGTCACACTGGCATGGCTACTTGCTTCAACGATAATAACGAATCAGGTATTGAGTTTCTGTCATATCTTCAGGATTTCATAGTAAAACGTCACAATGAAATGCCCGAAAAATCCTACACTACATCATTATTCCAAAGCGGCGTAAACCGAATGGCTCAGAAAGTAGGGGAAGAGGCTGTTGAAACTGTGATAGAAGCGACCAACGGTACAGATGAAGGACTTCTCTATGAAGCTTCCGATCTCATATATCATCTTATTGTTTTATTAACGTCTAAAGGACACAGAATAGAAGAATTGGCTTCAGAATTACAAAAAAGACATAAAGAATAATGGAACCTATCATTGACTACAAAGGAGTGGAAATACTCCGTAAGGAATTAATAGTCCTTAAGAATGTCGACTTTAAATTAAATGAAGGAGAATTTGCCTATCTTATTGGACGAGTAGGAAGTGGCAAAAGTAGTTTAATGAAATCTATGTATGCTGAAATTCCAGTTATTACCGGAGATGCACGAGTACTCGAATATGATCTGCATACAATACGAAAAAAGGAAATACCAATGCTCAGACGGAATATTGGCATCGTATTTCAGGATTTTCAGCTATTGACCGATCGATCTGTATATGACAATTTGCATTTTGTGCTTGAAGCAACAGGATGGAAAAACAAGACGGAGATGGATCAAAGAATTGAAGAAGTTCTTACAGAAGTAGGAATGACTAATAAGTCATACAAGATGCCTCACGAGCTATCCGGGGGAGAACAACAACGTATTGTAATAGCACGTGCATTATTAAATCATCCTAAGCTGATATTAGCCGATGAGCCTACTGGAAATCTTGATCCAGAAACAGGACACCAGATAGTTACACTTTTACACAGAATATCTGAAGAGGGAACATCGGTAATTATGGCAACCCATAATATAGCTCTTGTAGAAGAATTTCCCGGTAGAATATTGAAATGTGAGGATAAAAAAGTGATAGAATGCTAAATTTATATGGGCATTTATCCTAAATCATGTTTTATAACTTATTTTTCAATCCATTTTTTGTAATTTTGCACTCAATATCAAATCGCTAAGGAACTATCAAAATACAATTCAATGAATGTAATGAAATTTGGAGGCACATCAGTTGGCTCCGCACAAAGAATTAAAGAGGTAGCCGCACTCGTTACTGCTCGCGGAAAAAATATAATAGTACTCTCGGCAATGTCGGGTACAACCAATACATTGGTAGAAATTTCAGACTATCTTTATAAAAAGAATATTGATGGAGCAAAAGAAACTATCAATCTTCTTGAAAAGAAATATTTTAGCACCATTGAAGAATTATTTGATACAGAATCAGATCGTGATGCTGCTCGCACTGAAATAAAAGGGTGCTTCAATTATATGCGTTCTTTCACCAAAGATCTATTTACAATATTTGAAGAAAAAGAAATACTTGCTCAGGGTGAACTTATGTCTACCGCAATGATGAATCTATATCTTCAATCCAAAGGCGTAAAGTCTGTTTTGCTTCCTGCATTGGAATATGTAAGAACAGATAAAAATGCAGAACCCGACACACAATATATTAAACAAAAACTCAGCGGATTATTACAAAAATATGCCGATGCCGATATTTATATCACTCAAGGTTATATTTGCCGCAACGCATACGGAGAAATTGATAATTTACAGCGTGGGGGCAGTGACTATTCCGCATCTTTGATTGGTGCAGCAATCAACGCAAATGAAATAGAAATTTGGACAGATATTGATGGAATGCACAATAATGATCCTCGTTTCGTAGAAGGTACAAAACCAGTAGAAACTCTACATTTTGAAGAGGCTGCTGAATTGGCATATTTCGGTGCCAAAATTTTACATCCGACATGTATATTACCCGCTAAATTAAACAATATTCCAGTACGTTTGCTCAACACAATGAAACCTGATGCAAAAGGTACATTGATATATAACACTCCGGCTTCACATCAGATTAAAGCAGTAGCAGCCAAGGATAATATCATAGCAATCAAAATCAAATCAGGAAGAATGCTTCTTGCCTATGGCTTTCTAAGAAAGGTATTTGAGATATTTGAAAATTATAAAACACCTATCGACATGATCGCAACTTCCGAAGTTGGTGTATCTGTATCAATCGACAGCGATAAAAATCTCGATAATATTCTCGATGATCTTAAAAAATTTGGTACTGTTACAGTTGATAAAGATATGGTGATTGTGTGCGTAGTGGGCGACCTCGAATGGCAAAATAGAGGATTTGAAGCAGAAGCTCTCGATGCGCTTAAAGATATTCCAATCAGAATGATTTCATACGGAGGAAGTAATTACAATATTTCATTCCTTGTTAAAAAGGAGGATAAGATAAAAGCACTCAATCTTTTAAGCGAACGTTTATTTAAATAAAAATAAGACAATAAATAATCACATGACAACTATTTTTCCTGTAGAAAGATTTCAAACACTTGAAACACCTTTTTATTACTACGATCTTGACCTTCTGCGCGAAACGCTCGAGGTTATAAACGGGTGTGTAAAAGGGCAACCCTATAAAGTCCATTATGCAATTAAATCCAATGCAAACCAAAGAATTCTTAAAGAAATAAAGAATGCAGGCTTGGGTATTGATTGTGTGAGCGGTGGAGAGCTGAAGGCATCAATTGAAGCCGGGTTTACTGGAGAAGAGATCGTGTTTGCCGGTGTAGCAAAAAATGATAAGGAGATTAATGCAGGCTTAGATGCCGAAATTCTATGCTTTAATGTCGAATCGATAAATGAGTTGAGAGTTATAAATGAATTGGCTTCCGCGAAGGGAAAGATTGCCAATGTTGCTCTACGCATTAATCCAAATATAGATGCACACACCCATCACTACATCACTACAGGGCTCAAAGAAAATAAATTTGGCATAAATCAGGAACAACTTGACACCGTTGTAAAAGAAGCTCTTGAAATGACTGCAATAAATTTATGTGGCATTCATTTCCATATTGGTTCTCAAATTGAAAGCAATGAGCCTTTTAGCTTATTATGTGACAAAGTAAACGAAATACAAGAAAAAATGTCGGTTTTAGGTGCCAATATACAAATAATAAATGTTGGTGGCGGTCTTGGAATTGACTACGATAATCCAGACCTTAATCCTATACCAAATTTCAAATCATATTTTGAAACATTTAAAAAAGGATTAAAACTACGCAAAGGACAAGAGGTACACTTTGAGTTGGGACGCTCTATATCAGGACAATGCGGATCATTAATTACTCGTGTAATATACGTAAAGAAAGGCACTGAGAAAAAGTTTGTAATAGTTGATGCCGGATTTACAGATCTTATAAGACCAGCTTTGTATCAAGCACATCATTACACTCAAAATCTAACATCGGGATCACAAGTAACTGATAAATATGATATTGTCGGTCCTATATGCGAATCATCCGACTGCTTCAGCACAGATGAACGCCTGCCAATCACTGAACGAGGTGATATAATTGCGTTACGCTCGGCAGGTGCATACGGCGAAATTATGGCATCACAGTATAATTGTCGCGAATTACCCGGCGCATACTATTCCGAATAAATAGGCAGATAACAGAATAGAGGCTAAGGAATTAATTCCTTAGCCTCTATTCTGTTATCTTGTATAAAAATATACAGATCAATAATATTTTTCAAGTTCCTTTTGGAGATCAGCAGCAGAATGGACACCTGCTTGACGCCATTCTACCTTTCCATTCTTAAATATCATAAGAGTTGGCACTGATTGAATGGAATATTGAGATGCAACATCTTGACTCTGATCCACGTCAATTTTAATTATAGTAGCTTTATCACCGATTTTTTCTTTTAATTCTTCCAAAATAGGATGCATCATTTTACATGGACCACACCATGTTGCAAAAAAATCAACCAAAACCGGCTTACTACCTGAAATTAATTCATTAAAGTTATTCATATCATATAATATTTAGAATGTTTGTTTTCTGATAAAACAAATAGCATGCCAATGAGTTCGTAATAATGTTTATTTACTCCACAACTTATTCATATGTTCATTAAGTTTTGCTTCTGAAGCATTATTACCCGGAGTCCATAAAATGGGATGATTTAATTCTGTAGGCATAAATTCCTGCTTTACAAAATTTCCCTCATAATTATGAGCATATTTATACTCTTTACCATAGCCCAGTTCACCCATAAGTTTGGTCGGAGCATTACGAAGATGTAGTGGAACAGGGAGATTACCAGTGCGCTCTACAAGTTCTAACGCACTATTTATTGCTACATAAGATGAATTACTCTTAATAGATGTAGCAAGATATATGGCGCATTGCGATAATATTATTCGCCCTTCAGGCCAACCAATTTTAGCAAGTGCATCAAACGTAGAATTTGCTAATAATAATGCGTTTGGATTTGCCAATCCAATATCTTCACTTGCAAATATTACCATCCTGCGGGCAATAAATTTAGGGTCTTCTCCTCCTGCTATAAGCCTTGCCAGCCAATATACTGCAGCATTTGGATCACTCCCTCTCATAGATTTAATGAATGCAGATATTATATCATAATGCATTTCACCGTTTTTATCAAATGCCATGGGGTTTTCTTGTAACCGTCCTGTAACTACTTCATCATTAATGACAAATGGTTCATTGGCATTCAACGATTGCATTATAAGATCAAGTATATTTAGCAATTTACGAGCATCTCCCCCCGAAAATCGAAGTATAGCATCAGTGCTTTCTATCCTCACATCACGTTCGTTAAACATTGAATCAGTTGCTATTGCTCGATGCAGTAATTCCAGTAAGTCATTATCTTCAAGCGATTTCAATACATATACCTGTGCACGCGAAAGCAATGGTCGAATAACTTCAAAAGATGGATTTTCTGTCGTAGCACCGATTAAGGTTACTGTACCGTTTTCGACGGCTCCGAGTAATGAGTCTTGCTGTGATTTATTGAATCTATGTATTTCATCTATAAATAATATAGGACGACCCTTCACAAACATACTACGCGCATCCGATAGGCAGCGATCTAAAACTTCACGCACATCCTTTACTCCTGCTGTTACAGCAGAAAGGGTATAAAACGGAACATCTATGTGGGCTGCAATTATACGTGCAAGTGTAGTCTTTCCTACTCCTGGAGGGCCCCATAATATAAATGATGAGACATTACCTGATTCTATCATACGGCGTAAAATGGCTCCTTCTCCTACAAGGTGCTTCTGTCCTATATAATCATCAAGCGTCTTTGGGCGTAATCTTTCGGCTAATGGTGCGTACATATTATATTCTTATATACTACAATATTCGGCAAAAATATACAAATACGCAAACATTCACCCATCGAAATTGAAATATTTTTCAGATGAACTTGCAGCATCTAAGTGATATTAATATAATCTCATTATTATCTATATCTTTTACATATATCTCAATACCCCAAATTTTGATACACTTCCTTAATATTGTATATTTGTGGTAATGAATGTCCTTATACTTAAGAAAAGCAAATGAAAAAAGAGATTCTATTTTTGTTGCTCGACCAATTTGCAGATTGGGAGGGGGCATATATCGCACCGAGCCTCAGTTGTGGTGTCAGACCGGATGCTGAGAGTCAATATGTAGTAAAAACAGTGTCTCTGACCAAGGAGCCTATTATATCAATGGGTGGATTCAATATCTTGCCCGACTATAGCATCAACAATATCCCTACTAATTATGCTGGATTGGTACTGATTGGTGGCACACAGTGGTTTACACCCGAAGCCTCACTTTTTGTGCCTGTGGTAAAAGCAGCTGTGGAGAGTGGGAAGTTAGTTGCCGGTATTTGCAACGCTTCTGTATTTCTGGGTATGCACGGATTTCTGAACAACATAAAGCACACCAGTAATGGGATTGATTACCTCAAACAATTTGCCGGAAGCAAATATAAAGGCGAATGTTTTTATGTAAATGAACCTGCCGTCAGGGATGGTAACATTGTAACTGCCAACGGATTCTCCGCTCTCGAATTTTCTCGTGAAATTCTTTATGTTTTGGACGCTGACACACAAAAAATGATAGAACGAAGCTACAGAATGAACAAAACCGGGATTTGGGAAACCCCTGAAATAGAATAATTTAAGCTCTGCAATAGAAGTGAATATAATTCAGATTACTAAAGCATTGTGTATCTTTGTGCTCGACGATAATTGAGTGAGGAATATTCGTGTATAGTTGCCAATAATGGCTTAGGTATATGCAAATTCAAAACATTGCAATTGCTACCGAATTACAAAGAAATGGATATGGTAAAATACTAATAATTTTGATACAGCCATTTATTTCAATTCTTTTATTACTCGCACTTTTGTTCTGAAGAAATTTGGGTCACCAGCTAAGCCACCTTGATCATTTCCAGTAAGAAGTCTGTAATTTCGTACTCCAGACGACCAACTCGCCGTTTTGTCCTCAATTACACAATCTTCACCAGTATCATTGTTTACGTATTGTGAAATAAGAGCATGCCATTTTTTTATACGAGCAATACTTTTATCGGCATCAATGTAATCATTGTCTGAAGATGCTAATATTTTAAGATATGCTTTATATTGTTCACGCCATTTTGGTACAGCCAAAATCTTTGTCACCAGCGGGCGATTTGCATTGCCCCAATTCATCGGATCACGAGTTCCGGGATTATCCATCAATCCACTTGCCGAGGTCCCTAATGCATTATCAAAGTCATAGGGTATATAGTGACATATACCATCTATATCAAAATATAGATAATAGTTATTGCCATTACCCCAATAATCATCCCATTGACCTACTGCTACTGTTGCAGCTATCGAACGAAGCAATAAATCTATATTTATATGGGTTTCTGCCCATTGTATAAAATCATCACCAATTTTATCATTTAAGTCTTTAATAAATTGAATCAATTGAGCTTTTGCTTCAGGAAATTTCTTTTTCTTACTTTTGTAATCATAGGAATATAGAGATGAAGCACCTATCAATGGGACATCCTCAATACCCATAAATTTTTCATTAGCTTGATCTTTTGTCATGTTAGCTCCAACTCCACTTCCCCAACTCATTTTCCATAAAAACCCATCTGTACCTTTAATATTACCGCTTTTTTGTCTATCTGCAAGATATTGATCATCTGCTCCTTCAAACATTTCATATACACCCATGTAGGCTGTACTTGAATCCTCCTTTATTTTGATTTTTAATCTACAATAGCTTGACTTCATCGTACTCCACACTCCAAATCTACGCAATATATCATAACTATAAATTTCATGACAGTATGTAGCATCTTCTTTAAACCAACGCAAATTAAACCTATCAGTACCGGAAAAAAGATTGTTATCTACAAATTTTTCAAAGCGGAATGCGAAATGGCAATGATGCCAATCGGGAGAAATATTATTGTGTAATTCCCCCTTATTACCCTCCGGACGCACACGGGATGTATTTCCACGAAGTCGCAAACCAATATTCTTCAATTGATGTATTTCACCATATTTATTAAAATAAAAATCACAAGCAATATTCTCTTCATTGTTTGGATTAATATCGAAATTAGTAAGAATTTTATTCCACTCCTCGGTTGATATTTCAAGTGTAATCGTGGGGAGAGCCCTCATATCAAAAATATAATCTACAGTTCCATATTCCGGACTTTCTTTAGCTGTGTCAATTGGTTTAGAAACAATGTTTCCTGATTCATCTACACTAATATCCCATTTTCGTCCATCAGGCGACTTTAGGTTAAGGGAATTAGCTATATTACTATGAAAAGAGTAGGGCACAGCACTTATTTCTATTATATTTACAAGAGTAAATGAATTATCGTTGTTCAATGATATTTCTGATTTTAAAAATCGCTCTTTACACCAATCTAATTCGTTGAAATCACCGGAAAGACTTGCTCCTGTCCCAACTATTACATTTGCCACTCCTTGTGCATTTGTAACCGTGGTAAATTCTTCAATATATGAAGCATTTCCGTCCTTAGAACCTTCAAGAATCGATATTTTTAATTTTATATTTTTATTAGGAATCCCATTCCCTCCTTGATCGTATATTGTAGTAGCGTAATTAAATCCCTTTGCATTTGCACAAATTACAAAAACACAGATTAATATTATTGATATTGTATTACAAAAAATTCTTTTCATGATATTATTGTATTATTAATTTTGCATAAAATTCAACTCGATTTTCATTTATAATTCTGG
>CAZYEO010000056.1:0-15710 GCA_964646495.1 uncultured Muribaculaceae bacterium | reverse complement strand
AAAATAAAACCCATTAAATTATCTAATTATTTGAAACTTAGGCTAAAAACCCCAATTAAGCCATCATTTTGCGCAATTTCAACATGCTGAATATAGCGGCACATCCCACTATCAGGGCGGTTATCCACGCCATGTCGTAATGCATACCTATATATGAAGCAAGGCACACAACCACAGTGGTGGCGATTACCAATGCAACACTTTTGTGTAATACTATTTTATATGTGTATTTACACACAATCCATATCATTATTGTATATAACACATACCATATTATATATGAAACCCCCAATCCTTCAAGACCCCATAGGTGATAAAAAGTAATATTAAGTGCAAGTCCGAGTATAGCATCAATTGATTCGGTAACAATAAATATTTTTCCCGATCCCTTGGCTATTATCACAAATGCCATACACCATGATATTCCTCTAAAAATCATACCCATTATACCCCATGAAATAAAGGGTATCACAATCATAAATTCCGAGGAATAGAGTATCTCGACTATAAGAGTGCGAAACAACAAAAATGCAGCGATTACAGGCATAAGCACAAGTAGCACCACACTTATTTCATGATTAACGAATGTATTTATGCGTAACCGGCTGTGTGCCACTTTTGCCAATCTCGGATAATATTCCATCCCTATTGCAGTGAGTATAAGTCCTGAATATTTATTAATCAGGGTATATCCGGCTTGATAATATCCTACTGTAGCAGTTCCTTCGGTATGATTTAGATATGCTATAAAAAGATATGAACATAATAAGGCTACAAAACTACTAATTGTCATAAATATCCCAAGTTTCACAAATGCTCCACCGGTATTTATGGTAGTTTTCATCGATAAGTGCTCAATAGTAGGGATATTTTTATTACGAAATATCCATGCAAAAAAGCCTGTGGATAGTGCATAAGCAATAATCGACGGCACTATACTATCTATTTTTAGAAAATAAAAGAGTGGTATTGAAATTACCAATCCTCCCATTGCACCATACACTGATGCCTGAGCCAATCTTTTTAGTTTGGATGTACCTTGCAGAATTGCTTGTTCTCCATTGGTGAGGGCGTTTACAAGTAGTACTATTGACAATAAAACAAATCCCCATATATGAGTGCTATCACCAAAAGTCCATCTGCTCAACAGCTCGGCACACGATAGTGTGATTAATGCTCCAAATAGCCCCACGAGCCACGACCACCGGCGTACCACAGCAACCACTAATGATAATCTCGACCTATCTTTATCTCCATTTGCGGCAATATCTCGCACACTGCTCTGTCTTATTCCTAATCCGGAGATTGAGCCTATCATTTCTATTGCCGAATTATAAAGACCAAACAACCCGATACCGGCAGGTCCAATCCACATTGC
This sequence comes from uncultured Muribaculaceae bacterium, assembly GCA_964646495.1. Classification (GTDB taxonomy): domain Bacteria; phylum Bacteroidota; class Bacteroidia; order Bacteroidales; family Muribaculaceae; genus HGM05232. The sequence continues at coordinate 14,332 of CAZYEO010000056.1, read as the reverse complement.
AACCAATTTAGCCCTAAGTATAGAGCAGATGATGCTCACAACCTGTACACTACCAAATATTCCCATACCTTTAATTATGGAACGCGACAGTGTGCCATGCGCCGTAGGTTTCATGACTTTATATATTTACCTTATAGGAATTATACACTACTCCTCTTCCTCCGAATCCCTCTTTTTGCGATATAAGCCCTTGGTTGAGCATAGCACCGTTGTCCTCGGTAGAAATGCCAAAGTCAAAATATTTTTTCGCTATAAATTCCTTATTTATCAGCCAATCGAAAAGTAGCGGAAGAGCTTTCTTCTCTTTTCCGGATGCAGATGCTGCAATATATTGTGCATGAGCTACATTTTTTGACACATACATAACTACTCCAGCTTCTATTATATCATGGGATTGTGCGGTATATAGCAATATATTTTCGGGGAAAAGCGAATTAAGATGTTTTATTTCTTCTACAGTGTGTACAGGTAGGGTGTTGTGACATGAATATAAGGTGTCTTGCAATATCGACCAATATTCTTCCCAACGATCACTTTTACCTACTGTAATACCCGATGCAGATGCCGATTTTACACCTCGTCTTGAATTTTCATTAAACCTTATTCGGCTTGCTACCTCTATACTGCTCGACAAACCTGAACTTATAAGCACCCCATTTTGTCTGAAAACAGCATATAAATCCTCTTCAGAAGGATATGAATGATAGATATGGGGTGAGGGTTTATAAATAAGTGTATTAATCCCTTTTGACTTTAAGTATGACTTTATTGCCTCAAAAATCTCCAATACCTTTTCTCCCCCCACATGAGCAGTTGGGAGCAATAGTCCGCCAAACGTAAGTCCTTGATGAGAATATGCGCACCCATTATTTATATTGCAAGGAAGAACAGCAATAAGCTTTCCTTTGTCGTAAGCCATCAACGAATTATCAATAAACCTATCGCTATGATATTCCATATATTCGCGCTCATGCATAAACACAGCGTTCTTTGCTTGCCGCACAAACATATTCCATTCATCATGGCGCGATTTATCATATTGCAATAATTCTATCATGATAATTAATTTTAGATTCGGGTTACCTATATAATAAGAAACTCAAAATCACTCGGTTTATTTCACCCAAAGCTGTGGATTCAGTTTTACTTTTTCTTTTCTTATCTCAAAATGCAATATAGTACGGTTGTCATCATCAGGATCTGAATATATTGTACCAATAGGTTCTCCAGCCTTGACAGTTTGCCCATTTCGCACAAATATATCCGACAGATTCACGTATATGGTAAGATAATTTCCATGTCTCAACATTACAACTGTATTAAACCCGTCATGACGGAATACAGCCGACACTTTCCCCGTAAACACCGCTCTGGCATTAGCCCCTTTAGGTGTTTCTATATCGATTCCTCCATTGTCGGTTTCAACATATTTAAGATCGGGATGACGTTGTCGCCCAAACGGTTTCACAATCTTATACGATCCAGATACCGGGAATAGCAGATTCCCTTTATTACCTTCAAAACTTCCTGAAAGTGTTCTCTCCTCACTGGTCATATTATATCCTTGATCCTTGATCGGAGCTTGTTTTTCCTCTTTGGGAGGTTGAGGTTTCACCTCTTCTTTTTTCACATCAGGTTTCTTTTCAGGAGTAGGACGAACAGGTTTCTTATCCTCTTTTTTTACCTTGTCGGTTTGTGCCTCTTCACGCTTTTTACGCGCCTCCTCGGCTGCAATACGTTTCTCTTCGGCTATGCGCTTTTCTTCAGCAATTCTACGCTCTTCGGCGATACGTTTTTCCTCAGCTATGCGGGCACGCTCAGCAGCCTTGCGCTCCTCTTCGGCAATTAATCTGTTTAATTCCCTATCTAAAGCGGCAGCTTGTTTTTCTTTTTCTTTCAATACAACTTTCAAGGAAGCACCCTCCTTCTTCAATTTATTTACCACATCATCTTGCTGTGATTTCTTAGCTGTAAGGGTTTGTTGTGCTGTATTCGCATTTTTAAGAGCCAGAGCACGGTCTTTGTGAAGATTTTGTAATTGCGCACGTTTTGTCACCAATATCGATTGAGATTGTTTTATTTCATCCGATTGTTTTTGTCGCCATTCTGAGAATTGTTGCAAATACCTCATGCGCCTATATGCCTGACTAAATGATTCGGCTGAAAAGATGAACATCAGCTTGTCATAAGCCGAAGCATTAAAATGTACTTTTTTTACAGCTGTGATATAATTTGTTTTCAATAATTCCAATCGTTTTTCGAGCGCATCAATAGAATCATTAATATTTCGTATCTTAATATTCAGTTCTAAAAGTTGTTGATCGAGATTTTTTATAACACCCCTTTGCTCGTCGATTTCGGCAGTAATATAATTAAGTTTGTTGAGCGACCTCTTTGTTTCATTAAGATTAAGTTCAATTTTACGAGATGTCTCTTTAATTTCCTTCTGTGTGGCTTGCTTTTGTTGCTTCACATTTTTCATGCTACGCGCTTTTGCACCCTCCATAGGTGCAACTACACAAATAATAGCCAATAAAAACAATACCAAGTGTTTCATTACATTGATTTTAGAATAGATATGAATGAAGACATGGATATTCTTTTGTAATTGTCTCCAATTTCAAGGTTATCATCGCTAATCGAATTCCATTTCATTCTCGACACATCATTTAGCAATCTCAACGAATATTCCTTTCCTCGAAATGAGGCACTTATGATTATGTCGGAAGCAAATATGCCCTCTTTATTATTTTTGTAATCTGAATATCCTATATAATTATTACCTGTAATACCGGATATGTTTATTAGAATCTGCTGTAATAAGTTTTCTGCATTATATTTGAATGAATAGGCAAACTGATTAGAATTAGATTTGGGAGTAATCGACCATGCCCCCATGTTGCCATTTTCAATCTTTACTCGATTATAAGAATCGGCAGTAAGAGTTCCATTACCAATTATAAATGCACGGCTCAAAATTGCATCCTGCAAAATTGCAACATCAAAAGGCATTCCCGGCAAAATTGTTGATATTTTTTCTGCTAAAAATCTTTTATTCAATTTGTCGAGCACATACACCGAATCAGAGGTGAAATATACCTTCCCGGCTTCAATCCCTAAAAGCGGACGCACAGAAATGGATATGGATTTCCCTCGCACCATTTTCATTTGCATAGGCGATGTAAAACTCTTGCCGGCATTCACACTTATCTTTCCGCTCACCGTAAGCGAATTCCAATCATTATAAGTATTAATCAGCGATTGATAACGTTGATCTTTAACCTCCGTTATCTGTTGCGTTGGTTTTTCGGCTACTTTATGTGATGTTTTGCATGCCGTTACCACGCACATCAATGATATTAATACTATAATTGCACTATTATATTTCATTACTTAAAAAAATAAGTCTTGTGTTTTACTTTTCGTTCCAATAATTCCGATTCCGGATTTATTTTCAAAGCTTCTTCCCACTGCGTTACAGCCTCTTCCGGATCTCCATTCATAAATAGAATATCTCCATAATGCTCAAAAAGTTCGGCGTTTGCATCGGCATTGTTTTCTATTGCCGATTCGATATATACTTTAGCAAGTTTATAATCCCCTTTTCTAAAGTATATCCATGCATAAGTATCGAGAAATGATGGATTTTTAGGGCTTGCTTTTACAGCCATTCCGCTTAATCGTTCAGCCTTTTCAAGGTTTTTTCCACTTTCGGCAAGAAAATAAGCATAATTGTTCATCACCGACACATTAGCAGGATTAAGTTCAAGTGCTTTATCATAGGTGTTGAATGCCTTCAAAGTATCACCTTGCACAAAATATACATCACCGATTCCACCATAAATAGTGGAACGCAAATTCACATCGGTTGAATCTATTTTGGCAAGTGCCATATTGTAAACATCCAAAGCCTTATCATACTCTTTCATCTGATAATAAGCCGGTCCGATATATTGATATAAATCTATATTATCCGGATTGTATTCGAGCGATTTTTGCGCAGCCTCTATACTCTTGGAGAAATCTCCACCCATAAGATTTATAAACATCAATTTTTTCCAATCATCGGCATTCGTAGGATCGGTGTCGAGTGCATAGGAAAGTTGTTCGGCTGCCCCTTTATAATTCTCTTTGGTAACGAGATACGAGCTATACAACCTATGTATATCACCCTCGTGAGGATGCTGTTCGTTGAGAACCTTAAATAAATTTTCAACCCGTTCTGATGAATCATTTTCAGCGAGTAGTTGCTTTATGTAGTTGGTTAGCACGCCTATTTTATTCTGAACATCGAGATTGGTGCTTATCAGTGCTTTATATATCTGATTATCGTAAGCAGCAGAATCACCTTGTGCATTATAATATTCAGCTTTTGCCATATACACAAGTCCTTGGTCTGGATCGATCTTTTCGGCTTTGTCATAATACACTATTGCACTGTCGGGCAAATTGAGTTGTTGATATAAATCACCCATCAATATATTATATCTCACGTTATTGGGCGCGCTATTAAGCAATTCCACCCCTTCAATCAAGGCTCCGGCAGAATCATTGAGCGACATATATGCGTTTATTTTTCTTACAGATACCGGGAGGGTTTTTCCTTCGGTCACCTCTATCTGGTTATATGTATCAATTGCTTTCTTAAAGTTGCTTACGCGTCCGTAACTATCCGCTATCAGATATGATAAATCTATTTTTTCGGGATAGAAGTCCTTTAATCTATTCCATATCCTCAGGGCTTCATCATATTTCCCAATCCTTAAATTAATATCAGCATAAAAATAATTCTCGTAATAATCTGAAATATTCTTATCAATATGAACTCTCATTTTTTCAAGAGCTGATTCTGCCCCCAAAGAATCGTTACGATTCATCAATAACTCACAATATCCCAAATAATACGAAATAGTGGTATTGTGTGGATCCAACTCATAAGCACCCTTCACCAATTCGTAATATGCATCCATGTTCCCAAGCTCTTTCATTCGATGCCCCTCAAGATACATGTATTCGGCTTTGCGTTGATCCGGAGTCCACTCATTATCATTGCCACGATTTGAAGCAAATGATATTACACTCACCATCAATATTACAGCAACAACGAAAATATGATTTATTTTTTTTATCACCTTAATTGTATTAACATTTAATTCTATTGTAATCCGGTGTGTCCGAATCCACCGTCACCTCTTATAGTTTTGTCAAGCTCCTCCACTCGCTCCCAGCCTACTCGTGTGTAGGAGGTAATTACCATTTGGCATATTCGTTCGCCATGTTCGATGGTAAAAGGAGCATCCGAAAGATTTACCAGTATCACGCATATTTCACCGCGATAATCAGAATCCACTGTTCCGGGAGTATTAAGTACGGTAATACCTTTTTTAAGAGCAAGACCACTTCGTGGTCGTATCTGGCATTCATATCCGTGAGGCAATTCTATAAACAACCCCGTAGGTATCAACGCTCTTTGCATAGGTTCCAGCACCATAGGCTCAGAGAGATTTGCACGAACATCCATTCCGGCTGAGCCCATTGTAGCATAATCCGGGAGCGGATTGGATGATTTATTTACAATTTTTACTTTTATTCTTTCCATCGGTTTTTATATTGCTAATAGAATAACACTAATAATCATGCGAAAATAGCTAAAAATGAGCAATAACCATTATCTTTTTTATTATTTTTGCAATACTTATATGCTGTAAAACTTCAGCACATCGAATTTTTCTATTTTAAGATTATGAATACAGATTCTTCAGGTTGCATGAATTGGCAATATCTGATTTGCGACAAACGCTTCGGAATGGAGCATTATAGCGATGTCAAAAGCCATATTAGAAGTGATTTTCAACGCGATTACGACCGCTTGATATTCTCATCACCTTTCCGTAGGTTGCAAAACAAGACTCAGGTATTTCCCCTACCGGGAAGTATTTTTGTGCACAACAGGCTCACTCATAGTCTTGAAGTATCCGGAGTGGGACGCTCATTGGCAAATGAGGTGATAAATCTTATCTCTCCAAAATATGCTACCGAGGAATGGAGCTACAAAATAAGAGATATATCAGAAATAGTGGCTGCCGCATGCTTAGCTCATGATCTTGGGAATCCGCCATTCGGACATTCTGGAGAAAAATCAATCGGAGCTTTCTTCTACGAAGGGAAAGGACAGATATTGAAATCAGAACTCACCGACGATGAGTGGCATGATCTCGTTCATTTCGAAGGTAATGCCAATTCTTTCCGCCTATTAGTACATCAATTCAAGGGACGGCGTAAAGGTGGATTTGCCATGACATATTCTATGCTTGCATCTATTGTGAAATATCCCTATTCCTCTATCCACGCTAATGAGAAAGGAAAATTCGGATTTTTCACTTCCGAACGCAAAGAATTTGAAAAAGTGGCAAATGAATTAGGGTTGCTGAAAAAAGCTGATAATATGTATTGCCGTCACCCGCTGGTATATCTTGTTGAGGCTGCCGATGATATTTGTTATCAAATAATGGACATCGAGGATGCGCATAAATTAAAGATTCTCGGCAGCATGGATGTTATAAATCTATTATTGGGATTTTTCGATGAAAAACGTCGGGAACACATGATTCGTGTCATGGAAATGGTAGACGACAAAAATGAGCAAGTATCATATCTGCGTTCTTGTGTTATTGGCGAATTGGTAAATGAATGTGCAAAAGCATTTGCCAAGCATGAAGATGAGATACTTGCAGGCTCATTCACCGGTTGCCTGATAGACCATATTTCCCCCACTGTACACGATGCATATAAAAAATGCTCCGACATTGCTTATTCTAAAATATATCGAGCCGGCGATGTTGTGGACATAGAATTAGCAGGGAATCAGATAATCACTTTTTTAATGGAAAAACTAATAGATGCCGTGTGTTTCCCAGATAAAAATTACTCACAGTTGCTTCTAAGCAAATTCCCAAGCCAATATGATGTAGGAGCACCTACCCTATTTGGTAAAATCCAAGCTGTAATCGACCATATAAGTGGAATGACGGATGTATACGCACTCGACCTTTACCGCAAACTCAACGGAATGAGCCTCCCTGCTGTGTAAACGCATTTAACACCCCTTTCACAATAAGCGGAATGCTTCCACGTTTAATATAGTGATGAAAAAATTTCCATATATTATATTTTTGGCTCTGACCATAATGCTCGGAGTCAGTAATACGAGCTGCATCGAGGATGATTTTACCACGAGTAGCAGTGATGTGTTGGCTTTTTCGACCGATACTCTTGCATTTGACACAATTTTCACGCAACTCGGCACAGCAACTCACCGATTCACCGTATATAATAGGCATAATAAAATGCTTAATATTTCAAATATAGCACTGGCTAAGGAGTCTTCGGGTAAATTTTATCTTAATGTAGATGGCATCAAAGGTGAGACTTTCTCTAATGTGGAGATACGCCCCAACGATAGTATATTTGTATTTGTAGAGGCATATATCGATCCTACGGACAATAATAATCCATTAGAATTCAAGGACAAAATAAAATTCACCACCAATGGAGTGGAGCAAAATGTAACTATCACGGCTTGGGGGCAGAATGTGAAACGTGAATATGGTACATTGATTGACAAAGATACTCACTTCACAGCAGAACTTCCATATGTGATATTCGACACTCTAAAAGTAGCCGAAAATGTGACTTTGACTCTCGATCCGGGTACTATACTATATTTCCACGACAAGGGGGGGATGAAAATCGATGGCAGATTACAAGCCATAGGCACACAAGAGAATCCGATTCTTTTTCGTGGAGATCGTCTTGATAAAGTTGTGGGACAAATAAGTTTCGATTTAATGTCGGGACAATGGGGAGGAGTGAATTTTACAGAGAAAAGTTACGGGAATGCAATGCACTATGTACTGATGCGTAGCAGCACTACTGGTATCAGCATCGATTCTTGCGACATATCCAAAAGAAAATTGCATCTATACAATAGTGTGCTACACAATGCCACTAAATCCACACTTATTTCAAAGCACGCCTGGATCGAAGCCCAAGGTTCTGAATTTTCCGATGCCGGCGATGCCGTAGTGAGTCTCACTGGAGGAAAAGCTATATTTACCAATTGTACACTTGCAAATTATTATCTTTTCAGCGCAATTACATCACCAATACTATCTGTATATTATCTATTACCTTCAGAATATAAAGAGCTCCAATTAATGGATGCTCGATTTGATAATTGCATAATATATGGCAATGCAAACGATATTAATGTAGGAGATCTCACCGGTTCATCAGTAATGTTTCGCAATTGCTTACTGCGTTCATCGGGAAGTGACGACTCTAACTTTATAAACTGTGTATGGAAAGGAGACCCTAAATTCTTCACCGTACGTGAAGATTATATTTTCGATTATCGATTAAAAAACGAAAGCGATGCCATCGCCAAAGGCGACAACTCACTATGCCCACCGGAAATACAATATGATAGATACGGAGTAAACCGTATTTCGGCAGGAGCAATCGATATAGGGGCCTACACTTGGGTAAAGTCGGAAGATGAAGAAAAATAATTGATCGATGAAAACTGTAATAGAGATTGAACGCATGGTATTCCATGCAAGACATGGGGTAATGCCACAGGAGCTTGCTGTAGGAAATCGTTTCACAGTGAGTGTAAGAGTAGAATATCCTTTTGAACCGGCAATGCGCACCGATGACGTTTCAGACACCCTTAATTACGCCATTCTATACGAAATAATAAAGGAACAAATGATTATCCCCTCTCAATTACTCGAACATATAGCAGGGCGGATAATCACCGCCATAAGACAAAACTTCCCCAAAACGGGAGAAATCTGGCTAAAAATAACAAAAAACACTCCGCCAATTTCTGGAGAAATGAGCGGAGTATCTATAGAAATTACCGATTAGAGAATATCTATAATAATATCACACCGGTATTTTATCAATCCTCTTTTGATGGCGTCCACCTTCAAATGGAGTATCAAGGAAAATTTTCACCATCTCCACCGCCTCATCATTGCTCACGAAGCGTCCCGGCATCACAAGAATATTGGCATCATTGTGAGCACGCGCCAAACGAGCAAGCTCCGGAAGCCAACAAAGAGCTGCACGAATACCCTGATGCTTATTAAGCGTCATATTAATTCCATTTCCACTTCCGCACACAGCTATCCCGGGATAGCATTCACCACTCTCAACCGAAAGTGCACAAGGATGAGCAAAATCGGCATAATCGCAACTATCATGATTATAGTTACCGAAATCCTTATAGTCAATCCCTGCCTCTTTAAGATACTCAATTATTGCGAGCTTCGTATCGATTCCCGCATGATCGCTACATAGAGCAACCGGAATATTAGCTTTTAATATCGACATATATTATATAGAATTATTGATTAAATACAATTCACACACAAATCTACGACAAAAAACACAAACTACTAAGCTTATTGTTTAGTTTAACCAATCATAGTCAAAATTATATTCCATATCTCTTGCATATGAAATCTTTTTTAACTAATATTGCACTGAATTTTAATAGCGACTTGAATTATATTAACTAACATAGTAATTCGTTTTTAATAATTTATTACATAATGCATTAAATTTCAATCGATTGTATACTTGGTAAGAAATTTGAAAAACATATACAAACGCATGAGATTAGAATATTAGAGTGTTTTAAGTTTATTTATTTTAAAGCACCAAAAACACAAAAACACAATCTATGCATCTAAAAATAAGATAAATTCTCGCCACTTACTTTCGAATATTATATTAATAGACACACTTTAGAATATAAATATGATGAATATAAAAAAATACATCCGGATTTTCATCCTGTTGTTTATACTATGCACAACTTTAGGAACAACAGCAATGACAAATTCAGCCATAATGCAAGAGCTTGGCTTATCAGATAGAATCGTAAGCGACACATTAATTCGCTTTCCGAAAATTTCCAAAACGAAGCCAATATCAATAGAGTTCAATAGCACCACAAATATTCTCGATCATATTGGAATTTCATTGTTTAGTAAAGAAACCAAATTAATGATAAATCCGATTATTTGTAATTTCGTAGAACGCATGATGCTCGAGCTATGTATGAAATCGAATATAGCAGAGATGAAAAGTTTCTTGAGTCATAAACATATTAAAATTGCATTAAACGGAATAGAGTTCGGAAACAAATCATTCACATCTATCAAAGAAATTTTAGAAGACATTGAAATCCCCTCACAATTTTTCATCAATAAGTCAGGACGCAATTTTATCCTCACTATAGAATACAATAAAAATAACATATTTAAAATAGAATTCCCGGCTTCTCGCGAACTTATTCATGGCACCGACAAGAAAGAATCCGATGACAAATTAAGCGCACTCCTTTCAAATGACAAAAGCCACACCGTTAATCCAATAACAAAATCCGTCGATAAAAAGGATCTAAGAATTGTTGGCAATGGACCAATCTACGAATTACCCGGGAATGCTTTTATGACAGAAGCATTAAAGAGCACCACTTATTATATAGATGATAAGAATAAAATGATAGCATTATATGATATTAAATACTTAGCAAGCTCTCTTCGTAATTTATTTATGGGTGTAACATCTAAGAATCCGTCTCTGATGATAACTCATAGAAAATACGGAAATTTCACCCCTGAATTTAAAATTTCGCTATCAGATTTTCTCAATAAATTTGATAAAGAATTTGATCATTATGTTGGAATAAGCAGAAATGATGATGGTAAAATACAATGCGTTTTAATCCTTCATAATAAGGTATACGACTATATTAATATGCTTATCTCCACTATTGATGATCGTGACTTGAAGAAATTAGACAATATTCCATCCGATTTTTATAGCAATATTCCACAACATTACATAAAAAGTTTATTTTAAAATAATATCCGCAATCATGAAAAGAATATCCATTCTATTTATAATCTGTTGCATTGCAATTAGTTCATATGCTCAATTAGATGAATTAAAAGTAACCCTCACAGATGGTATTGATAATGCTCAACTGAAAACTAAGATTGAAACCAATGTATCAGCATTGCTCAATGCTTTCAACGTAGGAGTGATGAAAGGTAAGAAGCCTAAGATAGCACCTACTACATGCACAGAAAGTGCAACAAAAGACATATTATCAATCTGGAAATCAAGTGAAATATCATGTCCAGCTACCAGAATTAATCAAAAATGTCTTACACTTCCTACCGGTGGTTATCAAATACGAAATATCCCGGTTCTAATGCTTAATGCTCCCGAATCGCAACAAGCACAAGAAATAGTAATAAACCTTACGGCACAAGGTATAATAGATAATCTTACTATTGCAATGGAAAAACAACGCTATGAAGATATTATTGCCGTAGGAAAGAGAGTGGATGATCTAAAACAACGTCAAATAATTATTGATTTTGTAGAGAACTTCCGCACAGCTTATAATCGCAAAGATTTACCATACCTACAAAATGTATTTAGCGATAATGCTTTGATTATCACAGGAAAAGTAATCAAAATAAAATCTAATAATTCCGATGTAACCAATAGATTATCGAGAGAAAAGATAGTATATATCAAACACAATAAGACTCAATATATGGAAAATATGAAACGCTGTTTCAAAAGAAATAAATATATTGATATTGATTTTGATGATATTGAAATCGTGAGACACCGCACAAATAAAAAGCTTTATGGCGTAACACTTAAGCAAGACTGGAAATCAAGCACATATAGCGACACGGGATACGTATTTTTAATGATTGACTTTAGCGATGAGCTTCAGCCCTACGTACAAGTGAGAACATGGCAACCAGAAAAATACAACGGAAAATCGCTTAATAAGAAGGAGATGTTCTCTATTGATTCATTCAATATAAAAGGAGATACAACTACACGGGACAAATAATAAATCATAATATTTAATCTATATAATATGAAAAAAGTAACTTTTATTCTATTTATTTTATCTATGTGTGCTACTTCATTTGCGCAAAAACAACTATCAGTTGAGGATATCTCAAATCCAACTGATATTTATCCGTGTGAAGATCGGTATGAGATGAAAGCCGTATTTATTTGCGACAGTACAATGCGCTTGTCATTCGTTTCAAATTATGAGCTTGAAGATGAGAAAGACATCTTGAGTTTCTACGAAACCGTAACCGGCAACGAACGCCATTATGAATTAGTATTTCCAACCGAAATACCAGGTTCCAGTTGCGATGGACGAGAATTAACAATGTATTGCGATGGATTCGACAAATATGTATTCCCTGGGTTTAATGGTCCGGCAAAAACGGTAAAGAGTTATAAAGTAACTAATCCATACACCAAAATGACGAATCCATTTTATAAATCAATTGATTCGGCATCCGAATTTTTTAATCTTGCAAATTATAAAGAGGCACTAAGTCAATATAATATTGCACGCGAAGCCCCTGAATATATCAATAAGGAATCTAACATCGACATTGATGCTAAAATAGCCGAAATAGATTCAATAATAAAATGGCGCGAAGAAGCCGATAAAGCTTTGGCAAACCGCGATTATTTCAACGCACGCGATTTATATACTAAGGTTTTCATTGCCAATGCTAACGATAAATATGCTTCCGACAAATTGATTGAAGTAAATACCCAATTCAATAATGTTTGCTTGTTTAATATGAATCAAGGTGCGCTATTCTCAAGTGAAGATAAATATGAGGAAGCTCAGAAATACTACCAAACAGTAATCGATATGAATTGCGATCCTGCTCAGCGCGCATTAGCATCCTCTCAATTAAAATCTATTAGATCAACTGTAGAAGCCAAAAAGAGTAAAAGCCATTTCTTTAATTATGAGTTCAACAAGTTTACTCCGATAGGCTTTTCGGTGGGTAAATGCAATATGAAAGGTGTGGGAGGTTATTTCTCGCTACGCACAAATGCCGATTTTTTCACTGCTCTAAAAATTGAGCCGGATGTAGAGCTTGACCCCGAAATGAACATTTCTTTTGGATGGACACGTAAGATCATTCCTCCGGTATGGATTTTCTTCGGACCAGGCTACACAGCTCGTGCAAATTGGGAGTGGAAAAATGAAGACCTTAATTACGAAAATGCAACAGAAGAAGAGAAATTCGATAAGGACAATTATAAATTCCAACTAAATAATGCAATATCTCCTGAAATCGGTATAATCGTAAAATACTGGTATCTTAACTTGAAATATACCTTCCAATATCGCTTTGGATTATCAACCGCTCAAGAAAAAGCAATCGGTAATATGCGTCATTATATTTCAATAGGAGCTTGTTGGTAATATTCTGAATGATACAATAAACGTGTAGACTCACACTTTCAAATAATTAGACAACATGTATTACCCCCCGGTACTACCTTTTTTGGAGTGCCGGGGGGGTATTATTCTAATTAACTTATCTACCCTCTTATCAATGATTGTATTATTTGGCTAAACTATTTTATGTATATTATTCTTGTACAGGTCTCACCAATAACCCATAGCATCTATATGCTTTCCATTCCGAAGAATATTCACCTTCCTTTATTCCTAATATCCATGCGGAATTTTTCGATTCATTATTAAGAGTACCACTCCAATAATATCCGACATCTCCTTCATCCTCTTTATCATCACCTACACGACATCCTCCTGCAGGGAAAAAAATACTTTTACCATTTGGGCCTATGACTTTATAACCTCTGAGATCGCCAAATTTTCCCCATACCCATTTGCAATTTTCACACAACTCCTTAAATTCTTCCTTAGTGGGCAACCGCCAATCACCAAGTTTAATTTTAGCAATATCAGCTCTGGTTCCACTAATACATTCTACAGGATTTACACCTCCATAATATCTTGAAATCCAATTAAACCGTCCGTCCATGACACCTTTTATGGTGGTACGCTCTCCTGTTGGATCAGCCCATCCCACATAGCTACCATATTCCATTTTATTATTAGCTCCTATATTGTGAGACGCCCATTTTACACTCAGACCAAGATCAATAGCCTTCATTTCATCAGATTGGGCAACAGAGTAAAACGGTATTGCAATAAGCATAATTAAACCAATAAATTGTAGCTTGTTCTTCATATATAATGTACTGTATTAAAGTGATATTTCACAAAGATATGCAATCTATAATCATTATCAAAAAATATCGATTATATTTTAGTTTGAATAAGCGCCACACGCAATAACTGTATTTTATATATTTTTATATTGCTGTCCGATAAAACTAACAGTAACATACAAATAGTTCCCGAAACTTTGTA
>CAZYEO010000055.1:0-15747 GCA_964646495.1 uncultured Muribaculaceae bacterium | reverse complement strand
CCCGCGCGTTATTTCCTACAATTATTATAATATAATTCATTATATATGATTAAACAAAGATAATGAATTCATAACACAAAAATCCAAAAGTTTTTTCATTTTTTATATCTTTGCAGTTAATTTCCAAAGTGGCTTTTCTAAGCCTTTAAAAATTTAATCAGCTAAAAAATTCTATGATACAGAGTATATTCGCGGGTATATTAATAGGACTCGGATGTGTAGTGTACGTATGTACCCCGGATCATTATGTGGGCTCGTTTCTATTTTCTTTAGGTTTAATAACTGTAGTGCTAAGGCAATACAATCTTTTTACAGGAAAGGTTGGGTTTGTAAATAATCCACGTGAATTTCTCGGTACGCTTGTAATGTTTGTAGGAAATGCAATAGGGGCAGCTATTGTGGGTGTGTGCGTGGGATATACTCGCATGGGGCTTGATGGCGCACATAATATTGTGGCTACCAAACTTAATGATAATCCGCTGAGTGCTTTCATCCTTTCGATTGGATGCGGTATAATGATGTATCTTGCTGTATCTAATTATAAGAAAAAAGAGAACCTCTTGTTGATAATAATGCCGATCATGATATTTATTTTATGTGGATTTGAACACTGCATTGCCAATGTGTGCTATTTTGCCATGACAGGAGAGTTTACACTTAAAGCAATGTTATATATATTTATAATGGTATCTGGCAACGCAGTTGGAAGTTTGCTATTTAAATTTGAAAATATCGGTAGAAATAAATAATACCAATTGTATTAAAGAGAAATGGGGATGTGTCGCAATGTACACATCCCCATTTTTTAGATATTCGATTCTTTACTTATCGTAGAATATATTTTGCAGATAGAGTGCTACCCGGAAGTGATACCATAATAATATATACTCCACAAGGTGCTTCTTTAGTGCTAATTTCTATTGAATTTGTCCCCGCTGCTACTTGGTGTGTGGTGCTTGATAATAGCATCCCTGTAGTAGAAAACATTGATACCTCTGCTTTGCAATCGCTTGAAGCATCGAAAGTAGCTGTAACTGTTTCTGGCGAAGTTGTGATAATGAGAGGATTAACCTTTTCGGAATTGCCTATCTGAATATTATCCACCGATCCCGAACCTTTGGGATAGTGTGCAACCAGATTACGGAAAGATAACTCCTTGCCCGTGCCATTAATGCTATTTTTTAGATTGACCTGAATGGTTTTAAGCGTAATGGGATATTTACCAATTTCATATACCGATTTAGTTTCTTCGATAAACGGAATGACATACACATCATCGGTCTTGGCAATTGTCTGGAATGATTTGGTATATTTTGTACCTAAATTATCTTCGTAAGTAGTGTTTATTGAGGATACGATACTTGATGCATCATTCATCTGAAACGAGATAGAATCGGGTAGGCTATATGCGACAATAGGCTTGGCAAATTTAATGTATGGTGCGCGTGAGGAGCTAATGTCAAATTTATATGTTGCACCATCGCTCCATCCTTCTGGCAAATTATCAGCCTTAGCCATATTTTTTACTCCCGAATAAGCAGGAGATAGGGTGGTAAGATCTGAAAAATCATTGAGAACAATCAAGTCCTGAGCTTTTTCTACAGTTACGTTGATGTTAAATGTAATATCCTCAAAAGTTGCAGTGAGAACAGAAGTCCCCTCATTTAGACCTTTGAGCATGCCATTTTCGACAATACAATTAGCATTGGATGCTTCCCAAGTAAATGCCAATGGATCAAGATTGAATTTTTCGGTAGCAGTTTCTCCTATTATTTCAAGTAGATATTGACGATGTCCATCGATTATTATATTGGATAGACGTGGATGTACATTGCCGGCAGCACGAGTAGATACTTGTATTTCTGCTCTTTTTCCATCTTTCTCAGCAATTATTTTCCCCCCTATGGCTTTGCTTGATGAGTGGAATATTGCCGATTCATCTACGTATCCGAGTTCTGCCGGTTCGCAAGTGAATGTAAAACCTGTAACATCTTTATCCAAAACTTCATCATATTGATTGAATCCTAATAAACGTAGAGGAGTAACCGAAATAACCGAAGGGTTTATAGTGGGTTTGCTGAATGAATAATGATGTATTGTGTTGTCTTCCGGTGCGAGCGATACTGCAAGCATTGCATCCTGCACTGGGCGAATTGATCCGCGTCCAGGGAGATTCAGCATTTCTTCGTCGATAACAATTGCTGCCGATCCGCCACTGTCAAAATTCACTACATCCCATGCACCACGATTGATCATCCAGCTTGTAAGCTGTACGCAATCCACAGCTTGACTTTGACCCGACATTTCGTTGATAAGAACTAAGAGTTTGTTTTTCTCTTTGTTGATACCAACCATCACGTGCGATGATTTTTCATATTCTCTGCCATTCTCAAAATTATTATATTCTCCGTCGTGGAATTGCCCATTGCGAGCGATGCTCGGATAGCCGTGGAATGCGTTGAGGATATTGGCAGGTGGTGTTCCCCATTTTGCTCCGTCAAACCATTGTGAGATATTTAATATATCTCCTACATTGGCATGACCATCAAGTGCATTTAATTTGCCTCCGCGAAGGAATATTACATATTCTGTTGCCGATGTTTGCAATGGGGTATTTGATATTTCAAGTACTTTACATGGTATTGGGGCACCATTTACAAGCCATTCACCTTGAGGTGCTATTTTTATATATTTACCCTCCATGTTTAGGTTAAGGCTATTAAATCTATTGAAAAGAATACACTCCCCTTCGATTGATGTAGCAGCAGCGTTGTATCTGTCAATCCATACTTTTGTGCCATCACCGGCTAATACCTCGGCAACATATGCATTAGGATTAAAAACTTCCGCTTTCTTGTCTTTTGTGATTGCAATTAGTGATCGTCCCCATTTAGTCCAAGTCATTTCACCATCCGATATATTTGCTCCGATGCATATACCGGCATCATAAGAGAAAAAATCGTGGTTCCAAGCTACTTTTACCTGATGTCCGGGACGCGAGTTTTCTTTATAGTGAGTCATTACATCCCATCTCAGCACATCGGGTACTGCATGGCGACTTTGAACTTGTTCTATTTTGTTGTATTCGTTGGTAATGTCTATTTCCGTATACCATAATATTACAGGCACGTCGGGATAAATAATTTTTGTGTAATTAATTCCGGGACCTACCATGTGACACTCCACCGTGTCTGCAGGACCCCAAGCCGGTTCTACTACAGGATCAACTGCAGCATGGCTTGTAAATGGTATTAGTGCAAGAATAGTTGCACAACAGAGTAGATTTTTTTTCATTGTATTCAGTATTAATAGTTCGTATTATTCGCATAGTTGAATTAACTCACAAATATAGTATTATTTTAAGTGATATTGTCAAATTATTAGTTTAAATAATAATTAGTGACATATAAAAATCCGCTCAATACGAATGTATTAAACGGATTTTTTCATTTATAACTGGTATGTATTCAGTCTGTTACTTCTTTTTCTTTCTGTTCCTCATCCTTGTCTTCGGGAAGGGCAGGGGGAGTTTCTGCTGTAGCTAAAGAATTATTCTTTGCATTGATTTCCAAAATTTCATCTGTGCGAGAAGTCCATTGTCGTTTTCCGAAAATTTTCTCTACATCCTCTACATATATAACTTCGCGTGAAAGTAGAACTTCGGTCAATTTTGTGTGTCCATCTGCGTATTTCGACAATATTTCCTTAGCTCTGTCATATTGCTCGGCTACTATTCTTGATACTTCTTCATCGATAGTCTTAGCACGATCTTCTCCGTAAGGCTTGGTGAATCCATATTCCTGACCGGTAGAGTCGTAATATGAAAGGTTGGGAAGGCGTTCACTCATACCGAAATACACCACCATTGCGTATGCTTGCTTGGTTACACGCTCTAAATCATTGGCTGCACCGGTGGATATTCTTCCACAAAATAATTCTTCGGCAGCGCGTCCGCCCAAAGTAGCACACATCTCATCGAGCAATGCTTGTGTGGGAGTGATCTGGCGTTCTTCGGGCAGATACCAAGCGGCTCCAAGAGCTTTTCCGCGTGGTACAATTGTAACTTTAATAAGTGGACTTGCATATTCAAGATGCCAACTCAGAGCCGCATGCCCTGCTTCGTGAATGGCTATAGAGCGTCTTTCGGCTTCGGTAGTGATTTTTGAACGCTTCTCAAGACCTCCGATAATTCGGTCTACTGCATCCATAAAGTCTTGTTTCTGAACCGATTCTTTTTTGTGGCGGGCAGCTATTAAAGCGGCTTCATTGCACACGTTAGCAATATCTGCACCCGAAAATCCCGGCGTTTGACGTGCAAGAATATCAATGTCGAGGCTGTCATCAGTCTTAATTTTCCTTAGATGCACATTAAATATCTCTTTGCGGTCATTGAGATCGGGGAGATCGACGTATATCTGACGGTCGAAGCGTCCGGCACGAAGTAATGCTTTATCGAGAATATCTGCGCGGTTGGTAGCAGCAAGAATAATGACTCCGCTATTAGCACCAAAACCATCCATTTCGGTAAGAAGTTGGTTGAGTGTGTTTTCACGTTCATCATTAGCTCCCATATTAGGGTTCTTACCGCGAGCGCGTCCTACTGCATCTATTTCATCAATGAACACTATGCATGGAGCTTTCTCTTTTGCTTGACGGAAAAGGTCGCGTACTCTTGATGCGCCCACACCAACAAACATTTCTACGAAGTCGGAACCTGATAGTGAAAAGAAAGGAACATCGGCTTCACCTGCAACAGCTTTGGCAAGTAGGGTTTTTCCTGTTCCCGGAGGGCCTACAAGTAAAGCTCCTTTGGGAATACGCCCACCAAGGTCGGTGTATGTCTGAGGATTTCTCAAAAATTCCACAATCTCTTCTACCTCAGTTTTGGCTTCGGCAAGTCCGGCTACATCTTTGAATGTGACTTTATTGGCGCCATCTTTATCAAATAATTGGGCTTTGGCTTTGCCTACGCTAAACACGCCACCAGCTCCACCTGCACCATCTTTATTTGACATACGCTTCATGATTATAAACCAAAATGCGATGAGCAATACAATAGGACCAAATGACCATAAAAGACCGGTGAAATCACTTCCTTGTTTAAAATCGATTGCGCCGGTAAACTTTCCGGATTCTTTCCATCCTTTGGCAGCTCGTTCCACTGTATCGCTTGATGGGATACCGGTGGTGATCTTGGCTTCAGAACCTGAATTTTGTGTAAATTCGTTGTTTTTGAATATTTTAGCTGCAAGAGAATCATTCAGAAATCCCTCGGCAATATTTTTATTGCTGTAAACTATGATTTTATTTACTCCACCCTCCTCAACGTATTTCTCAAAATCTGTCCATGTAACCTCTTTACTCACGGAATTATCCTGCATATAGTATAATCCTATAAGCACTAACCCGATTATTGCATACATCCAATACATGTTCAATTTGAACGAAGGACGATTGTTCTTGGATGGATTCTTTTTGATTTTGTCGCTCATGAATAATCCTTTAAAATTAATATTAGTCCAAATCAGGAATGGATTTTATCGGGGCGTCGTTCCATAATTGCTCCAAATTATAATATTCACGCCATTCCGGCATAAATATATGTACATAAATCATGCCATAATCAATAACAATCCATTGGGCATTTTGATAGCCGTCATAGTTGTATGGTTTAATACCAGAGTGTTCGTGTACATACTCGCGCACCGAGTCTGCTATTGCGGAAACCTGCATTGATGAGGTTCCTGTACAAATTATAAAATCTTGTGCTGAAGCGCCTTCAATGGCACTAAGTTCAACATGGGAGATGTTTTTACCTTTTCTTTCTTGTATTCCTTCGATTATCGATTGAATTAATTCACCGTTATTTGTCATATTTAATTATTAATATTCCCTGCAAAGATAGCTGAATTTTAGGGTTTAAGCATTAAATGAATACCTATTATTATATTTTAATATGCTTAAATCTTATGGTTTTTGTAAAATTGGTGGAATATATTAAAAAATTGTTTTGTATTCATAAAATATTTATCTTTGTAAAAACTATGCAATTAAAATTGAATCTCATGAAAAAAAATCTACTTAGTGTTATCTTTTTAGCTATGACAGCGTTAAGCGTATGTGCAGTAGCTCCTAAATCAGAAGTCAGAGCTGTTTGGCTCACCACTAACGGTGGTTCGGATTGGCCAACGGGGTCTTATACCGAATCGGCACAAAAACAAAAACTTACTGCAATTCTCGATAGACTTGAAGATGCTAATTTCAACACAATAGTGTTGCAAGTTCAAGTTATGGGGGATGTGATATGGGATTCTGCCATACAGCCGGCTTTAGTGAGTTTCACCGGAAATGCTTCAAAATCTCTATCATGGAATATTTGTGATTATGTTATTGATGAGTGCCACAAGCGAAATATGGAGTGTCATGCTTGGATTGTCCCTTATAGATTAGGAACAAATAAATATTCAAGTAACAAAATAAAGCATGTATCAGAATTGCACCCTGAGTTGTGCGTCTCGTATAATAATGCATGGTATCTCGACCCCGGACTTCCAGAGGTGAGAAGCTATCTTTTGGACTTATACCGTGAAATGCTCACCAAGCATAAATTTGACGGCACTAATTTCGATTACACACGTTATCCCGATAAATCATTTGATGATTCCAAATCGTATGCAAAGTATGGTAATGGAAAAAGTTTGGGCGATTGGAGACGTGAAAACATTAATACATTTGTGCATGAATTTTATGATATGGCTAAATCGATTAATCCTGATGTGAAAGTTGGTGCAGCACCAATCGGAACATATAAAAATGTAAACGGAACAGGAAATATGTCGGCTTATGAAGATGTGTATCAAGATGCGTGCGAATGGATGCAAGCCGGAAAACAAGATTTACTTATCCCACAGATGTATTGGAATGAAAAATATGGATTTTCAACACACCTGACAACTTGGGTAGACAATTCTGCCAATCGTCAATTGATAATAGGGCTGGCTCCTTATAAAATGGATGATAGTAATAATTGGGATTACACCGTGGTAACCGATCAGATCGAAAAAATAAGAGCTAAAGGGGATAAAACTGCCGGAGTATGCTTTTTCCGTACAAACCATGTGATAGGAACCACAGCAAAGCAACAACAATTATATGCAGCTCTCAAAGATGATTATTTCAAATATCCGGCACATATCGTACCAATGGTTTATAATGGTGTTACAAAACCAAACAAGCCCGAAAATGCTGAAAAAAATTATGATAATGGGATATATAAGATAAAGTGGAGCACCCCCGCTCTCGATGCTCCAAATACCCCAATAAAATATTACAGTATTTATGCTTCGCCAACATTGCCCATAGATATTAATGATCCTGCTAATTGCATCGCTTTTGCAGTAGAGGGAAATACCTTTGAGTATAAATCGTCGATTCCCGACATGAAATTTGCCGTAACCACATTCGATAAAAATAATTATGAGAGCGATGCTGCAATGGATATTCCTACAAGTGTAGATAATATAGCTGAAAACTCATTCTCTTTTATTAACTCTGATGGTCTTATCAATATAACATCCGGCATAGAGATTGTCGATATAACGGTTTATGCCTCTACAGGAGCGGTGGCAAAAAGCATTGCAGTGAACGATATTGTCGCAGAGGTGTCATGCAAGGATTTGGAATCGGGCATATATATGATTAAAGTAAAATTTGCTGATTCATCGGTTTCAATTCACAAAATTCTTAGATAAATTGGTTTTAATAAAATCATTGATTAATTTTGTGACAAGAAAATAACATCAAAAAAACAATATTTGAGAAATGGAAATTAAAGGAAAGATTATCCAAAAGCTTGATCTTGTGAGTGGAACATCCAAGGCAGGCAACGAATGGAAAAAGCAAGAATATGTGCTCGAAACAGAAGATGCATATCCTAAAAAAGTATTTTTTGACTTTTTTGGAGATAAAGCCGATCAATTTCCATTGAACATTGGAGATAGCATTACACTTAGTTTTGATATCGAAAGTCGTGAATTTAATGGTCGTTGGTACACAAGCATTCGAGGATGGAAAGCAGAAAAAGGTGGTGCTACGACGGCAAGCCCGGCTTATGCAGGAGCTCCTGCACCAACGGCTCCTGCCCCCGATTTTGCCCCTGCTGACGGAGAATCGGACGACCTTCCGTTTTAAGCGGTTCTGATTATATAAGATATAAAATGCCACTTATCGAGATTAAACTCAGATAAGTGGCATTTTTATTTTTTAGTGGATTGTGAATTTTGCTATTGGTGCTTGCGTATCTCTTCGATGGCATTTAGCATCATTTGCAGTGAGCCTCGTATGGCTTTTAAGCGTTCCACTACCTCGTGCCGCTGGGTTACATTGTGGCGATTCACTCTTATCTGTTCTTGTGCGGCATCGAGTTTTAACCCTTTTTCTTTTACAAGGAAATAGACCATTTTGATGGTTTCGATATCGGCAGGAGTGTAGAATCTTGTATTCTTAGCATTGCGCTTAGGACGAATAATGGTAAATTCCTTTTCCCAAAAACGGAGTGTTGAAGCATTGACACCGAGTATCTCTGCTACTTCACTGATTTTGTAATATTTTTTATCAAGAATCTCCATAATATTGTTGTAGTTTTTATCTTTAATATCAATC
This sequence comes from uncultured Muribaculaceae bacterium, assembly GCA_964646495.1. Classification (GTDB taxonomy): domain Bacteria; phylum Bacteroidota; class Bacteroidia; order Bacteroidales; family Muribaculaceae; genus HGM05232. The sequence continues at coordinate 7,086 of CAZYEO010000055.1, read as the reverse complement.
CATCACATGCCCGGCATTTTCAGCAAGTTTAATAAGCTCATTGTATTGTTCGGGGGTGATGTCGAAGAAATAATAATTAATAGGATTTTGTGGTAACCCTTTATATCTCACTTCGTAATGCAAGTGAGGACCCGTCGATTTTCCGGTGTTGCCTACCTCACCTATTTTGTCGCCACGCACCACTTTTTGCCCTGCTTTTACTGCTATTTTACTCAAATGAGCATATCTTGTAGTATAGTTATATCCGTGATCTATCTCCACAAGGTTGCCATATCCACTATTCCATTCTGCTTCTTTTACAGTGCCGTCCCCAGTAGCAAATATATCAGTACCTATATCAGATGCAAAATCGAGTCCTTCATGAAATTTTGATGTTCCATAGACCGGATCGATACGGTAGCCATATCCCGACGCCATTTTTTTCATATCCTTATCCTTTATAGGTTGGATTGCCGGGATGTGATCGATACGAGATTTTTGTCCTTTAGCCAATTGTGCAAGCTCGTCGTATGATTTAATCTGGCTATATACTTGGCGTTCCAGTTGATCCATTTTTCTTGTGAGATTCACAATAAGGTCGGCATCGGTGAGGTTTCTAAGATAAGCATAGCGAGCTTCATTATTTAATCCTGCATAGCGGTTGGAGGTACTCACACGATCGGCTTGCATCATTACGCGGTAGAAATTATCGTCGCGTTGTTGCAGATCTCCCATTACATCCAAAGATCGTCTCAAACGAGATTCCAGAATATCATATTGGTCGGTGAGTTCTTTTATCTCATTACGGAGTTGTTTTTCGCGGGGGAAATCTACCCAATTATATAAAGCGAGGAAAATGCCCCCGCCAATTAATGCTCCGATGATAAAATGTCTCACAACGACCCAAATTCGTTCTTTAGCAGACGGATAGACACGTTCGTAATTTTCGGACTGCTCATTATATCTATAAAAAACTTTTTTGCTCATTCAGTGGGTTGCCGGTAGTTTATCTTGCAAAAATAATATTATTAAGTTACTTTTGTAGATTATTTCGAGATAAAGTTAAACTTTTGGTTTAATCTATCTTGTATATTAATAGATAATTCACATATTTAAATATCAATATTTATAAAGAATATGCTCACAGCAAAAGAAATCCGGGAGTCATTTAAGGAGTTCTTCCGCCAGAAAGAACATCAGATTGTTCCATCGGCTCCTATGGTTATCAAAGATGACCCTACACTAATGTTTACAAATGCCGGCATGAACCAATTTAAGGATATAATATTGGGAAATGCGCCTATTAAATATAAAAGAGTCGCGGATTCACAGAAATGCTTGCGTGTGAGCGGAAAGCATAATGATCTGGAAGAGGTGGGACATGACACATATCATCACACTATGTTCGAGATGCTTGGCAACTGGTCGTTTGGCGATTATTTCAAAAAGGAAGCTATTAATTGGGCATGGGAATATTTGGTAGATGTTCTTCATCTTGACCCCAAAAGATTATATGCAACAGTTTTTGAAGGTTATGCTTCCGAAGGGTTGGAACGCGATAATGAAGCAGCGGGTTATTGGGAGCAATTTCTTCCTGTAGACCATATTATAAATGGAAATCGTCATGATAATTTTTGGGAAATGGGTGATACCGGTCCATGCGGTCCATGTTCCGAAATTCATATTGACTTAAGGAGTGATGCAGAACGTGCAGCAAAATCGGGGCGTGAGCTTGTGAATGAAAGCCATCCACAAGTTATTGAAATATGGAACCTCGTGTTTATGCAATACAACCGCAAGGCTGACGGATCGCTCGAACCACTTCCTGCACGCGTAATAGATACCGGTATGGGATTTGAACGCTTATGTATGGCTCTTCAAGGTAAGACATCAAATTACGATACAGATGTATTTCAACCTATTATTAATAAGGTGGGCGAAATTGCATCTTTGAAATATGGCAATGATGTTCAAGTAGATGTGGCAATGAGGGTGATTGCAGACCATGTGCGCACTATTGCATTCTCAATAGCCGATTCTCAACTTCCATCGAATGCAAAAGCCGGATATGTGATACGTCGTATTCTTCGTCGTGCGGTGCGTTACGGATATACATTCCTAAACCTTAAAACCTCATTCATGTATCGCCTTGTCGATGTACTTATCGATTCAATGGGCGAATCATATCCTGAACTTGTAGCACAAAGCGAGCTTATAAAGAAGGTAATAAAAGAGGAGGAAGAGTCATTTTTGCGCACTTTAGAAACCGGAATAAAACTAATTGAAAAGGTAATTACCGATACCAAGGCTGAAGGCAAATCTGAAATAAGCGGAAAAGATGCCTTTGTGCTTTATGATACTTACGGATTCCCGTTGGATCTCACTGAATTAATCCTTAAAGAAAATGGCATGACTGCCGATATTAATGGATTTAATGAGGAGATGGACAAGCAAAAACAACGCGCTCGCAATGCAGCTGCCGTAGAAACCGGTGACTGGGTTGTAGTGCGTGATGGCGAACCTGAATTTGTGGGTTATGATCTCAAAGAAATAGAAACTGAGATATTGCGTTATCGCAAGGTAAAACAAAAGAATAATGAATATTTCCAGATAGTACTTGCAAAAACACCTTTTTATGCCGAAATGGGTGGTCAGGTAGGAGATAAAGGGGTGCTGATAAATGGTGATGAGATAATTGAAATCAGCGATACAAAGCGCGAAAACAATCTTGGAGTGCATATTGCAAAAAAAATGCCCAAGGATGTGACTGAAACGTTTGTTGCAAGGATAGATGGCGAGGCACGTCAAGCTATTGCTTGCAATCACACAGCAACCCACTTGATTCATGAAGCATTGCGTGAAGTTCTCGGCACACACGTAGAGCAAAAAGGATCGTTTGTGTCAGCAGATGTGTTGAGGTTTGACTTCTCACACTTCCAGAAGATGACAACCGAGGAGCTAAGAATGGTGGAATCTATCGCAAATCGCAAAGTGCGCGCAGCAATCCCTCGTGGAGAATATCGCGGTGTGCCAATTGCAAAAGCAAAAGAAATGGGAGCCATGGCGTTATTTGGCGAAAAATATGGAGATGATGTTCGCGTGATTAAATATGGCACATCAGTAGAACTTTGCGGTGGTACACATGTGGATAATACCGGAAATATCGGAATAATCAGAATCGTTTCTGAAAGTAGCATTGCTGCCGGGATACGCCGTATTGAAGCTATCACGGGGCTAAGAGTAGAGAAAGCATTGTATGAAATGCAAGATACTTTTGCTGAAATAAGTGCGTTGCTCAATAATACCCCAAATATTCTGGCATCACTTCAAAAATCGATAGCTGAAAATGCCGAACTACGCAAGAAAGCGGATGAATTTCTTCAAGAACGCATAAAGAATCTCAAAAACACCATAATAGAACGTGGGGTAGTTGAGAATGGAATAACAATGTTAAGTTGCAAAGGTGTGAGATTATCCGAAGTGGTAAAAGGTGCTGCATTTGCTATTAAAGCAGAGATGCCTCAAGATACTATATTCTATGCTGCAACGCAAGAACAAGGAAAACCGATGCTAACTGTGATGATTTCGGAAAATCTTGTAAAAGATGGATTGAATGCATCGGCAGTGGTACGCGAAGCTGCTAAATTGATAAAAGGCGGTGGTGGCGGACAACCTCATTTTGCACAAGCCGGAGGGAAAGATATTGAGGGGCTTGAAGTCGCATTTGAAAAAATGAACTCCATGCTTTCTAAAGCATAATTGAAATAATATATATAGAAAGAGTGCAGACATTATAAGCCTGCACTCTTTCTATATAAAGATGTATGATTCGTCCTATATTATAGGAGGTTGTTTTGTTTGGCGTAGGCAGCCCCTTTAATCATTTGAATAAGAGCATGCCAGAATCCACTGACATTTTGGTTACGTAATCTATGGGAATTTACTATAATTCGAGGTATATATGTGTGAGGGTGAGCGATTCTTATTATTGCTCCTTTTGACATAAGTATTCGTTGCTCTCCGCCATGTTTGAAAGTAGTGGTAGGGTGGTCATGATTCACAATTACGATAGGGAAGAACATGCAATGAAGATTGGCTTTTAACGCATCCATTATAAATACGTTTTCCTCTCCAGCACCCAGTTCGGGTGCACCCAATCCGAATAGCTCATTGAAGGAAATTTTACCACATATGGATTTACGCCGAAAAGCAATTTCGAATGATGTGACATAGTAATTTCGTGGCATGTGGCGGAGATCGAATGCAAACGAAGGGTAATCCTTAGAATTTCCATTCTTATTATTATAGCGAAATGTAAAAATATCCACACTTGGGTGAAGCTCAGTTACCTCTATCAATTTTTCAAGTTCATTAATGTTATATCTCACATCGTCATCAGCAATAAGGCATATATCTCCTGAGCAAAGTGAAAGAGCATTGTTTCTATTAGCTGAAAGCCCTATACTATTGATTTTGCTTACAGTAATATCCGGACGTATTAACTCAATTGGAATATGTATATTGTCTTGTGTCGCCTGCCACGATACAAGATATTTAATATTTGGTTGGGGAGGTAGAACAACATCCTTTATATTGTTGATTCCGCTACCGAATGTGCAGATTAAAATTTCGAGTGTCATTTATTATGAATTTTGATATATGATATTATTTCTCCCAAAAGTCGATATGTCTCTGTGCTACAATTCGAGAGTCATTGTGTTTAGCCACAAATTCATGGCTGTCACGAGATAGCTTAGGGATGAGGTGCTTATTTAAGATTATCCATTCAAGTTTTTTCTCCACATCATCAGGTTCGCAGGGCGAAACATTAATGATAGGATGGTTATCCATTTCTCCAATAAATTCATAATATTCAGGCTCTCCACCACTAAAAACCACCAATCCTTTAGCCATAGCAACAAGTGCGTTAGTCGCAGGGGTATAGCTATATAATTGATCTAAAAGCACATGGAATCCATTCATTTTTTCAATATATTGAGAATATGGGAGGTCGGAAACAATGCACATTTCCGATTTGTTCGGATACTTTTCAGTAATTTTCTTTAATGCCGTTAGCATTATATCCGTTCCTTTCAATATTGTTCTACTACTTTGTATTCCGATGAAAAATCTCACCTTTTCCGGCTCCTTATCAATAGGAGTATAGTTAGCCTCTTGCATATCTATCGGAATTCCTCCATACATTAACTTATCGGGGATTAAATCGCTATAGGTGATATTGTATTCATAGAGGCAACTTATTGCACCATCAATGTTCTTTATTATATAGTCTGTGAGTCGTCTCATTTTAGGTTTAAGCCATTTTCGTTCTGTTTCGGGAAATGCGAGAGAATAGGGTGAGGGGGCATTTCCAATTCTAAAGTCGGAATATTTGAATTTTTCGCATTCCACGCAAGCTTTCACATAGTTGTAATCAGTGGCGAGAGCAGAAAGATATATTTTGGAATTGTTTGCTTTCAAATATTTAAATATAAGTCTATTGAGCCAAGGACGAAGTTGAAGAACATTGGGGTTGGTGATATGAACAACATCATAGCCCTTAAGATGAGGTAAAACTCTGAGTATATTATATAAATATTTTATACCTCCGAATTTGGTTTCAGAGCGTCGAATGTTAATATCTCGTTCTGTGTGCATCATTCCACTACCTCCTGAAGCAACTACGGCTATATGTCCCATTTCTTTCAGGGCTTTAGCCAGAGTGCGATGAAAATTGCTCGCATCGTTCACAAATAGTATCTTCATTGGACTTAGATGTTTTTAATCATGTCGTAAAATTACTCTATTTATCTCAAATTATATGCATGTATATTCAATTTTATGAAAATTGTAATATTATCATAATATAAAAAGTCTGTATATAAGCGAAATATGATATTTGTTGTAGAATACGACAATTTTGATGATTAGTTTTAATATTCTTCACAATTACACTATCTTTGTGATCGTTAAACGACTACTTAATAAAATTAACCTGTTATGAGATTAATAATTGAACCGAATTATGATCAAGTGTCGCAATGGGCGGCAAATTATGTGGCATCATGTATTAATGCATCGGGCGCAACTGCTGAAAAACCTTTTGTTTTAGGCTGTCCAACCGGAAGTTCTCCACTTGGAATGTATCGCAAATTAATTGAGTTGAACCAAGCAGGAAAAGTTTCATTTGCAAATGTTGTAACATTCAACATGGATGAATATTGCGGACTTCCACGTGAACATTCAGAAAGCTACTACTCATTTATGTGGAATAACTTTTTCAGTCACATAGATATCAATAAAGATAATGTGAATATTCTCAATGGAAATGTTGCAGATCCTGAAGCTGAATGTGCTGCATATGAAGAAAAAATATTGTCATATGGCGGTATTGACCTTTTCTTAGGGGGTGTGGGACCTGACGGACATATCGCTTTTAATGAACCTGGATCATCTCTTACATCAAAGACACGCATTAAGACTCTCACGCAGGATACTATAATAGCAAATTCTCGTTTTTTTAATAATGACATTTCTCTTGTTCCAAAGACTGCGCTCACTGTTGGTGTCGGCACTATAATGGCTGCTAAGAGCGTGTTGCTTATTGTGAATGGACATAATAAGGCACGTGCTTTGAAACACGGAGTAGAAGGTGGCGTGTCGCAAATGTGGACAATAAGCGCATTGCAATTCCATCCTAAATCAATTATTGTAGCCGATGAAGATGCTACTGGAGAACTTATGGTGAGTACCTATAAATATTTCAAAGATATTGAGGCTGAGAATATAAATCCTGCTTCATTGCTGAAATAATTGTATAATATAAGACCTATTTGATATGACTCCTTTTCATTCCGAAATGGAGTCATATCTCACTTAATAGTATGTCATTAAAATGTAATATCTCACGCATATTATTAATTTGTAGGTAAAATGGGAGTGTAAATCCAAATTTATAATAAATAATAGATATTTATTAAGGTAGAATTTATATCCCATCTTTGACAGTAAGAGACAGAAAATGGCCCCTTTATGCGCTGAATTACAGCGCATTAGGGGCTATTTTATTTGAGGCTTTTGTGTAGTACCTTGATGCTTGTTTGCAGG
>CAZYEO010000054.1:7157-15976 GCA_964646495.1 uncultured Muribaculaceae bacterium | reverse complement strand
TTGGAAACCGAGCCAAAGAGAGCTTAGTGGTTGATTATATCAACGAAACAGATATTGACGCTATCTGTGATAAACCAAGTATTCTGGATTCGTTCTACAGCTATGCACAAGAAAAGCTGAGAGTAGAGGCTGCACAGTTGATTGTAGATGAGAACCTAAATGAGCAAGAGGCAAAACGTTACATATCAACCTCTTTAAAGCGTGAGTATGCTAGTGAAAACGGAACAGAACTCAACGCCATTTTGCCTAAAATGAGTCCTCTAAATCCTCAATATTTGACCAAAAAGCAGAGTGTATTCCAAAAGATCGCTTCGTTTGTTGAGAAATTTAAGGGTGTCGGTGGGAAACTTTAAAAGTGATCTAGGTGGGGATTATATTATTGTTTGTAAGGAAGAAATGTCTAACGCATTGAATCTTAATTTAAAAGTATATGAAAACTTCGGAGTTCAAAAAAGAGTTTAGAAAGTTACTTAACAGCACCATTCTGCATGGAGGACTAACCAATGAGGAGTGTTTTGAAAGACTAATGCCAATAGAAAACCTTCTTGCGGTGAATACTCCATCAAAATTATTCAGATATAGGTCTTGCAATGAATTGAACATAGATTCATTTGATAAGGACACTATTTGGGCAGTAAATCCATCTAAATTTAATGATCCCCATGATAGTTTGTTTTTTGCAAATAGAGATTCTCTTTACAAAAACATATGTTCAGGTTTCACTACTGAATTTAGACATAATTTATGGAGTCATTTCCAAGAATCCCAGTGTTTGCCAGATATATATCAAAAAATATTTGGAGATAAATTTATCAAGCAGATGGAACAAAAGTTATCAGAAATGACTCTTCAAGAGATTGAAGATACAGCACTCACCCCTCCTTCATTCGATCAACTGTCAAAGGTAGTCGATGAAGCTCAAAATTATCTAAGAAACGCTACAAAGATAGCTTGTTTAAGTGAACGCATTGATAATAGTTTGATGTGGGCTCATTATGCAGACTATCATAAAGGATTTGCGCTTGAATATGACTTTTCAAACACTCCTCCTAAATGCAAACGCGATATTAATGGTATTACAAATCACCCCAAGTGCCCACAACGCGAATTTGTAAATCTATATCCTGTAATATACTCCGATAAGCAATATGATGCCACGCAGTTTGTTGAGTGGTATATTGGATTTGCCAATGCACATACATTAAATATTGAATTCTCCTTACCCAAGCCAGACAGCTTATATGCCGAAAAAGTTTATCTAAACAAATCAAGAATATGGGAGTACGAGTGTGAATGGAGATTGATATGCGATTGCAAAAGTAACATTGGAGCTGATTCTATGGTATTAGAAAATAATAAACCTAAGGCAATATATTATGGAACACAAATTTCTCCAATCAACAAAAAAATATTGATGAAATTATGTGAGAGTAAGGACATCAAACAATATGAGATGTATATCGACCACAACACAGATAATTACGAGCTAAAAACAAGGCAAATTGTATTTTGATAGCTCCTTATAATTACTGTATTTGGTTTGTTTTAGAACGAAATTATATATTCTGAATTTAGTTTTATGTTTTGAATTCAACCAATATTATTGCTAAATCGAAAAATATTGCTTAGGGGGGTAATTACCTTATGAAGTTTGTTCTGGTTCCTCTTTTTGAATCCGGTTTCGGTATGGTGGTTTCTGTTTCATGCCGCATTTTCAAAAGCCACGCCATATTTTTTGCAAGGTTGAGGAGTGTTTGCACACCCTCTTCATCTTGCTCCACTTCTCCGGGCTTCTGTCCGTGAATCGCATTCCAATATGAAGATGAAGCAACCGGCATTTCTGATATGCTGAAATAGTGATTCAGACAATCGAGCGTAGACGACCCGCCGGTGCGACGTTGCACCGAAATTGCAGCACCTATTTTGTGACGAAATAATCCACCATTGACCCCTGCTACATAAAATGCTCTATCGATGCAGCACTTCATGGTTCCTGCCACACCACTGTAGTACACAGGCGAAGCAAGTATAATGCCATCCGCATCTTTCATGCGTTGCACAAGTTCATTCACAATATCATCAGGAAAGGATACGCATTGCTCCGTTCGGAGCTCGGCACAACGTCCACAACCTATGCAACCATGAATGGCTTTATGCCCCACATGCACTATCTCCATTTCAATTCCCTGACGAGTAAATTCTTCGCCCATGATTGCAAGCGAATGATATGTATTGCCTTTAGCCTTAGGACTTCCGTTTATTGCTATGACTTTCATAATCTATTGTGTTAATATCCTTAATCTATTCTTTTGTGAGTTTGTAGCCTCGTAAAAACTCTTCACCTGTGATGCGCTTTTTCCCGGCTAATTGCAAAGAGCGAATTTCAATTACACCATCATCACATTTTATATACAACAATCCATCATGCGATAATAGTTCACCATTTCCTTTATGTGTAGAAAATTGATTCTGCGGAATGGATGTTTCAAATATCTTGAAAGCCACCTCTTCACCCTTATCGTTTACAAATGTGCTCCATGCAGCAGGATATGGCGAAAGCCCACGCACGAGGTTGTGTATGGATTGTATCGATTTATCCCAATCGACCTTGCAGGTTTCTTTGAATATTTTAGGAGCAGGGCGAGGATTGTCGATGTGAGTAATTTCACTTTGCGGTATCGGTTTCACACTATCATCGATAATTGCATCCACAGTTTCTATCACCATTTTTGCACCGAGATCCATAAGTTTATCATGCACTATGCCCACATTATCGGTATCTGATATGAGTATCTTTTCTTGCTGTATCACATCACCGGTGTCAATCTCTTGCTTGAGAAAGAAAGTTGTGACACCTGTTTGAGTATCGCCATTGATTACAGCCCAATTTATGGGAGCCGCGCCACGATAATCGGGCAATAGCGAAGCATGAAGATTAAATGTCCCCAATGGTGGCATATTCCACACCACCTCCGGAAGCATGCGAAAAGCAATGACAATCTGCAAATCAGCCTTATAATCTCGCAATTCCTCAACAAATTGAGGATCTTTCAAATTTGTAGGTTGAAGCACAGGAATAGAGTGTTCCACTGCAAATTGTTTTACGGGCGACTGAAATAGGCGATGCCCTCTGCCGGCTATTTTATCGGGCATAGTAATTACCGCCACCACATTATATCCCCCTTCGCAGAGGCGTTGCAGACTCTCTACTGCAAATTCAGGTGTACCAAGAAAAATTATTCTCAGTGATTCTTTATCTCGCTTCATTTTCCTCTTTTATTATTAATCGTCGGTGTAATGTTTCAACACTCTGCGATATGAATTAAAAATTTTTGACTTAGATACAAATCCCACATATCTCCCCTCTTCCACTACCGGTAGATTCCATGCTCCGGTGTCGTCAAATTTTTTCATCACATTTTCCATGTTTTCCCCTATCTCGATTTTTGCCGGAGGCATGCTCATGAATTTGCTCACAAACATTTTACGGTATAAATCGGGGCGAAACATTATATTTCTTATATCATCCAATAATACGATTCCGAGCAGATGATTGTTTTCATCCACCACCGGAAATAAATTTCTATTTGATGTAGATATTACCCCCACCATCTCTTTAAGATTCATATCGGGTCGCACGGTCTTAAAATCGTTTTCAATCACACTATCCATTTTCAATAGCGTGAGCACTGCCTGATCCTTATGATGGGTGAGCAACTCTCCACGCTGCGCCAGACGCATAGTATATATGCTATATGGAAGAAATAATTTTATAGTGCCGTAGGATATTGTCGAAACTATGAGCAATGGTAAGAACAGCTCGTATCCCCCGGTCATCTCGGCTGTGAGAAATATTGCCATTAATGGAGCATGCATTACCCCTGCCATAACTCCTGCCATACCCATAAGTGCAAAGTTTTTGGTAGAGAGTACAGGATCGGTCACGCCCAAAATATTGAAAAGGTATGCAAAAAAGAATCCCGCAAGACATCCTACATAGAGCGATGGAGCAAATGTGCCACCCACTCCTCCACCACCTGTGGTGGCACTCGAAGCAAATACCTTGGTAAGTATTATCATCCCCAACATGCCCAATAGCACCCAATCGCTATCACGGAATTGATAAAACATACTTCCATCTGTAATCGATTTCACATCACCGTTAAGAAGCGAGATTATAGCATCATACCCTTCACCATACAATGGTGGGAAAAAGAAAATAAGGGTACTCAACACTAATGAGCCTATCAAAAATTTATACCACGGACTTTTTATGCGATTGAATCGATTTTCTACCATATTCATTGCCTTAGTGAAATACAGCGACACGAATCCACAAAATATACCCAGCAGTATTACAAACGGTATACGATTGGTTACAAACATCTCGCTCTGTGAAAAGAAAAATTCCACATCATATCCAGTGAAAATGTAAGCCACCGTAGCCCCCGCAATCGAAGATATAAGCAGTGGCATCACCGACACTGCCGTGAGATCGAGCATTAACACCTCGATAGTGAAAAGCATTCCGGCAATCGGAGCTTTGAATATACCGGCAATACCGGCAGCTGCACCACACCCCACCATTATCATAAGTAATCGTGGTGAGAGACGGAAAGTACTACCTATATTCGATCCGATGGCTGCACCCGAATACACTATTGGTCCTTCTGCTCCTACTGAGCCACCAAACCCTATTGTAACCGAACTTGCCACTATGGATGTGTACATATTATGAGCCTTCAATCTACTCTTTTTCTGCGAAATTGCATATAAAACCTTAGTAACACCATGCGAAATATTATCTCTCACGATATATCTCACATATATACCGGTAATTAAAATTCCTAATATGGGGCACACGATATACAAATAGTTACTTTCATCGATAAGCACATGCGATGTCACCATTTGAGCGATGGAACTAATCAGGAATTTCAGCAATATCGCAGCAAATCCGGATAATACACCGATAATCAAGGCAAGAATAAGCAGAAAATTCTTCTCCTTGATATGTCTTTCTCTCCATAATATTAAATTCAACAGGAGATTATGACCTTTCAGATTTATTTGCGCTAAGCGTTCTTTCATCTACATACCCCTCCCGGTCAATACGGTTTTTATTGTATATAAAATTATTTTCATATCATTGAGCAATGACATATTTTCGATATATATCAAATCATATCGAGATCTTTTTATCATCTCATCCACATTGGTAGCATATCCGAATTTCACCATCCCCATAGATGTGATACCGGGACGTACCTGATGCAACAGTACATAATATGGTGCTTCCTTTATGATTTGGTCAATATAATATCTACGCTCTGGGCGAGGACCCACGATCGACATATCCCCCTTTATCACATTCCAAAATTGTGGCAATTCATCTATCCTATATTTTCGCATGAAACGTCCCAACGGTGTTACTCTCGAATCATTTTCACACGTGAGTTGCGGAACTCCCTTAGCTTCAGCCCCCTCCACCATCGTGCGAAATTTGTATATCTTGAAAGTCTTGTTATGATACCCTATGCGCTCTTGATGATACATAATACTCCCCTTGGAATCCAATTTTATCAATATCATTATCAGCAATAAAAACGGAGAAAGCAATAAAAGGGCTAATACTGACATAGAAACATCAATAATCCTTTTCAAATTTTCGGCACTCGCCGATAGATTTGTACCCGACACATCCACAAGTGGCTCACCACACAAAGTGTTTATCCTCACTTTAGAAATCAAAATATTGTACATATCGGGTGATATCTTAATAGGCAGATTCAAAGGGAACAGCTTATTAACCACCCTCAACATCTTTGATTCGGATATTTTTGTCGGTACTACAATAATCTCCTTCACATTATGCTCACTGCACACTCTCGATATTTCATCAAATTCATATACAGGCTTGTCGGAATCTTTAACCGGATTCTCACCCGATATATTCACATACCCTATTACATTGTAGCCCAACGATTGCTCCATATTATTCATTTGCATCACAAACGAATGTGCCAAGCTACCATTACCCACAATCAAAGTATTGAATTGCCATTTTCGTCCGTGAATATTACGAGTCGCATTGCCCGTAATTATAAACCTAACAATATACACACAGCCGAATAAACATCCCCACAATATCAACATTAATTCATAATTAAATATCCTATCCTCTATAGTATCGTTGATTAACGCTATAAAAAACAGTAATATCATATTTATGAACGACGAAAAAAACGTTGTAATAAATTCTTGTAAGCGCGATTTCCTGAATACCTGCGTATAAAATCCTGACATATAATAGATTCCCATCATCATTACTGGGAATATAAATTGACCCAACAATACATTATGCGAAAACAAGAACCGATATATATCTGTATAGCCTTGAGTCACCATCATGGAATATGACAGAGAATATCTCAAACAATTAAAAAGACACCAAGCAACATTTGACGATATATAATCGCCAAGTAAATATTTAAATCGTTGTTTTGCGTTGCTTATCAAGGTCTCAGAATCTTAAATGAACCATCACTTGCCAATTTTATTATGCTTGAAGCATTGTGTGGTGTAGTATCATTTTGTCTATATTTCACAATATAATCGACCCCCGCTTTCACATCCTCATTTATTTCAGCATAAATAGAAGCTACCGGGTCACCGCTTATATTGGCTGATGTCGATACAATTGGCTTGCGGAAGGCTTTGCACAACTCATGAGAAAACTTTTCTCTCGATACTCTTATACCTATGCTATTACCATCTCCCAGTATATTATGAGCAAGATTATAGGCATTATCGTAAATGATAGTTATAGGTTTTTCACTCAACTCCATTAATTGATATGCTATTTCAGGAACCTCCTCCACATATTTTTCTATATTATCGGCACTATCAATAAGTACAAGCATAGCCTTGTTGTCGGTACGCCTTTTCAGTTCATATATTCGTTTAACGGCATCAGCATTAGTTGCATCGCAACCAATACCCCATATTGAATCGGTAGGATAAAGAATGATTCCTCCTTTTTTCATTACATCTATCGCCGTTTTTATATCCTCTTCCATAAAATTAATTATTAATTTCTCATTCACAAAGATAATGCAAACGAGAGAAATAACAAAGTGAAAACTTGTTTTCAACTTTGACATTACCCAGTGCAGCCTATCTTATCTAAAGGGGATAATTATTTTTTTCATAACTTCTATGGGGTTAGGTCCTCAATAACAGAATCGGGAGTATGGTTTTTGATACGCAAGCGTGCTTGTCGAGCCCATTCTTTTATTTGTAATTCATCTTCTTTGGTATAGTTAATGCTGTCTTCTGCATAATGCTCAAATCTTAATGTATCACCATCAAGAGTTATTAAAAAAGCCTTATCAGGGTCAGCGCCTCCTTCAAGTAACAGATACTTTACGATATCCTTTTTCCCTAACATAACAGCCCAAAGCAAACCTGAACGGCCAGGGCATTTTCTTATGCTTAGATTTGGGTCTGCTCCTGCTTCAAGCAATATCTTTGTCTTTGTAAGACTTCGTGTGGCTGTTTGAGTTATAGGAAACAGATTATTTCTTATATTAGCATTAATTCCCTCCCAAAATTGGGGGGGAGGTGATTCCATAAGATTAGGGTCAGCCCCATGGTCAAGTAAAGCTCTTAATCGAAATGTGTCATCATCTACATTACGACATTCAGTATGTATTGGTGAGCGACCATAAATATATCTAATATTAGGATTCGCTCCCTTTTCAAGCAAAAATTGAACCATTTCATCCCTTTTTAATTCTAGTGCCCAGGTCAAGAGTGTGAATCCATTTTGTGGGTCAGGATAATCAACCGATATTTTGCCTTCGTTGAGTATTTTGTTTATTTTTGTAGTGTCTCCATCTTTCACGGCCTTGGCCAATTCCTCAGCCGGAGTGTCATACCACAGCCTAATATTATAAGCTGACATCTTGCTTTTGTCGAGGGTGCATGCGTATGCTATAGTACATACAAGCATCGCAAACAATAGAATAAGCGTTGATTTTTTCATGTGATTTATTGGTCTAATTTTTCTACTACATAAAGCCTATATTTACTCAAGAGCATAATGAAGCGGTTCTTTATATTGTCTTTCATTATATAGTGCTGATTTTTCATACCTGGGGGTATTTACTTTGCAAGGTAGTGATATTCTACCGAAAAACAATATTATAAGACAATTTTATTTTTCTAAGAAATAACTATTTCATATACAAAATAAGAATATGCACCTACTCTATTATGGGGCGTTAAAGGATTGTGATTGATTGCCCCGGATTGTGCATGCAGTGATATGCGCCGTAATCACTGTTTTTATATTTATTGAAATCGCAAGCGGCTCTCCAATTATCCCAAAAGTGCATTGGTATGAAATTTTCTACTCTAAATTTATGCACAAATTCTTTTGCACCTGCTTCATAATCGGTTCCCATCCGGGAATCTACCGGGAACATTGCTACAAATACATCTGAGGCATATAGATGTATCTGCTTCAATATTCGCATGAATGCCTTATATGCCTGCTCTATCTCTAATGCTGTGGACTCATCTTTCCAACTCCAATCATTGAGGTCGCCGGCATGAAATATATTTTTATTATCGTGGGTGGTAATCATAAATGACACTCCAATATCGGTAGAGCCAAATGCTCTGAGTTCAAACTCTGATTCGCTCATAGTTTCACCCTCTTTTATATATGATATATTTTGTGTAGTAACTTTGTTCTTTATTTTGCGACGTATATCACTCGATAGTATATATTTAACACCCGGTTTATTTATGCC
>CAZYEO010000054.1:0-7147 GCA_964646495.1 uncultured Muribaculaceae bacterium | reverse complement strand
TGTGCTATCATCTCATTTTCATCAAGACCATTTTAATCCGGAAATATTAGAATGGGGCATAAATAAACCGGGTGTTAAATATATACTATCGGCAATATGGGCTTCATCGGTATAATAATCTATTATTACTGCACATCGATTGGGAAGCTCTATTGCAAATCCACTATGTCCTATATATATGATTTTCATCGTTGAATTTTACTTTATGAGTTGATTCCATCCTATCTGAAAATATGATTGGCGAAAATCTACACCGCGCACAATTTCATTGTTATATATTACAATGTCGATGTCGATGATAATGTTTACATCGTTTTGTCGCCTCCCTGCCAAAATCTCATATTCTTTTAAAACAACATTCATATCCTCATGGCTATATTCACTTTCGCCATAAGCTACGGCATTGAAGTATGGGTCGCTTAATCCGTTGAGTGCCGCAGTCTCATAGATGGATGAGACTTGAAAAGATTGCATATTGTCACGAAGCCATGCTATACATTCGTTCATTCGCTGCTCTCTATCGGTTGAGTTACTGCCAAGCCCAAAAGCAAACCTATTCATAATCATTAAATCTCTTTCATTGTTAATGCTATGCGACGACGTTGAGCATCAATCTCAAGCACTTTTACTTTCACATGCTGATGTAGACTTAGAACTTCTGACGGAGAACTGATGAATTTATCGCATATCTGTGATATATGCACCAATCCGTTTTCTTTGATTCCAAAATCAACAAATGCACCAAATTGGGTAATATTTGTCACAATTCCATTCATTGTCATCCCCGGTTTCACATCTTCAAATTTATTGATTGTATCATCAAATTCGAGTATCGATATATTTTTACGAGGATCAAGTCCAGGCTTATCCAATTCATCCATTATATCTCTGAGTGTAGGCAATCCCACTTCGACATCAACATAATTTTCAACTACAATTTTTTGGCGCAATTCTTTTTGTGTTATGAGTTGCAGCACGGTGCAGTGCATATCTTTTGCCATTCTTTCGACTAATGGGTATCTTTCGGGATGCACAGCGGTGTTATCTAATGGATTTTTTCCGGTTGGGATTCTCAAAAATCCAGCTGCTTGTTGAAAAGCCTTTGCCCCCATTCTGGGCACTTTCATTATCATCTTACGATTGTCAAAATCACCGTTTTCGGCACGATATTCCACAATATTCTGAGCTAATTGGGGTCCCAACCCTGCCACAAATGTAAGCAATTCTCTTGATGCTGTGTTAATATTTACCCCGACTTTATTTACACAACTTTCAACTGTGAAATTGAGAGCATTTTTCAATTTTGTTTGGTCTACATCGTGTTGGTATTGCCCCACCCCTATTGATTTGGGGTCTATTTTCACCAATTCAGCAAGCGGGTCAATCAAGCGACGACCTATCGACACCGATCCGCGCACCGTAACATCTTTATCGGGAAATTCATCTCTGGCGATTTTTGAAGCAGAATATATAGATGCTCCGTTTTCACTCACTACAAATATCTGCACCTGATTGCGATACTGCAACGAGGAGAAAAATTTCTCCGTTTCTCGGCTTGCTGTGCCGTTTCCAATAGCAATCGCCTCTATTTTATATGATTCTACGAGAGTAGATATTTTTTTTGCAGATGTTTTATAATCGTTTTGTGGTGGGTTGGGATAGATTGTATCATTGTGAAGAAGATTACCTTGTGCATCCAGACACACAATTTTGCATCCGGTGCGGTATCCGGGATCTACACCAAGCACTCGTTTATGCCCCAAAGGTGGCGCAAAAAGCAATTGGCGTAAATTTTGTGAGAACATATTTATAGCCTCTTCATCAGCTTTTTCTTTGGAAATTGCAGCAAATTCATTCTCAATAGATGGCTTTATAAGACGCTTGTAACTATCTATTACTGCTTTACCGACGATTGCCGACGATTGCGTATTTCCGCGTACAATACTTCTACATATCCTATCTATTGAATCGTCATCATCTACATCAATCGAAACCTTAAGCAATCCCTCCTTTTCACCCCGTCTTATAGCCAATAGACGGTGAGAAGTACAACGTCGCAATGGCTCTGAATAATCAAAATAATTTTTATAATTTTGAGCTTCATCCTCTTTCCCCTTTACAACCTTACAACTTATTGTTGATGTTTTTTGGAAAACATTGCGAATCGAATTTCTTACACCTTCATTTTCTGATACCCATTCGGCGATTATATCCGATGCACCATTTATTGCGCTATCTTCGTCAAGCACATTCTCATTCAGATAGCGTTGCGCTTCCCGACTTATATTGTCGCACCTCTGTGCCATTAAAATCACAGCTAATGGTTCAAGTCCATTATTACGTGCAATTTCTGCCCTGGTTCTACGTTTTGGCTTATACGGAAGATATATGTCTTCCAATTCGTGCGGATTCCAACAATCTTCGATTCTTCGCTTCAAGTCAGCAGTCATTTTATCCTGCGACGATATAGATTCGGATATATATTCTTTCCGCTTTAATAATTCGGATATTTCGTTATATCGTTCACTTATTTTTTGCACGGCAACTTCATCGAGTTCTCCGGTCGCTTCTTTTCGATAACGGCTTATGAATGGTATCGTAGATCCTTCCTCAAGAAGTTTTACGGTATTAGCAATCTGCCACGGTAGTAATTTTAATTCAGAAGATATTAAATTCAGTAATTTATCATTAAGCATCGTACCTTAAATTTAGTTTATTCACCCTTTTTCAATATCATAAGTGTAATTTCCGGCACTGCTCCAAGTCTCATCGGCAATGCGACTTCTCCTATACCTATGTTCACATATAATTTTTGATCTCCTTCGCTATAAAGTCCGCCCCACTCTTTGTATCTCCATTCGGCAGGCGAAAATGTATAGTTACCGAGCTTTAACATCATTTGCATTGCATGAGTGTGACCGGCAAACATTAAATCTATGTTTGTATTCCCTATCACCTCATTTCGCCAATGCGCAGGGTTGTGCGACAATAAAATTTTAAATACAGAATCGTTTAATGTCGGATAACTTTTTTTGAGATCACCGTAGGTTTTAAATGGAGGGTCGCCCCAATTTTCCACCCCGATTAATGCAATACTGTCATTTCCTCTCTTCAATATACGATTATCATTATTCAGCATTATCCACCCCATTTCGGCTTGGATATTTTTCATCTGTTGGTTATTTTGCTCCTTTGCATGGGCATCCTTCCAATCCATATAATCACCATAATCATGATTGCCAAGTATCGAATACACACCATCCCGAGCCTTTAGTCTTTTTAGAATGTCAATAAATGGTGATAATTCAGCGGTCTCTCTATTTACAATATCCCCAGTAAAAAAAATAATATCAGGGTGAAGATTATTTATATCAGTTACAACTTTCGATACAAAAGCGGTGTCGGTGCCATATGTTCCAACGTGAAAATCAGAAAATTGTACTATTCGATAACCATCATATTGCGATGGCAAATTGGGAAATGGAACACTTATTTCCGTTACTTCTGTTTCGTGGCTGGTGATTAAAGCTCCCCACCACATGAAAACGAATGAAAATGCTCCGATTATTACTCCTATCACAGGTAAATGCGGTATTCTATTGCGCTTCCACAGCAAAGGAATTGATGATATCAAACATAATATTCCTGAAATATATTTCGGCACATAGAATGTCATATAAGAGAACAACATCCACATGATTATAAGCAATCCATCATTGCTCCCGGTGCGACGTGGAATAAAAAGTGCTGATAGAATATATATCAACAAAAAGATTGAAATTGCAAGATGGGAGCGTGCAGGAACTCTGGATTTGTAGACTCTCTTTAACTTCATAAATATCCAATAGTCTAATAACAAATTGACTATCATACAGATAATTAGAGGAATAACTTGGAGTCTCATGTTCTTTTTTAGAAAATCAGAAAGATATATTATACCTTTCTGATTTTTGCTATAATGTTGCTAAAAGCTTATTCGTCAACGGATTTGCATACATTTTCAACATCATTTCATATAGATATGTTTTTGATTCATAGCTCAAATCAGGTATATCTACCTTATCGAGTTGCGCTGAAATGTATTTCTCAAATTTTTTAATATCATTAGCCGTATATTTATCGGCGAATTGATTGCCATTATTTATTTTATCATAGGCAATATAATTTCCCGGATATATACGATAATGGGAGTGAATGGCTTTATCGATTAGAGTACAAACATTTTTTGCTACCTCTGCCCTATCTTCGATACCCTCCAATTCTTTTAATTTGTCATTGAGACACTCTGTAAACTCAAAATGGATATGTCCCTTTTGTTGCAACAATCCGGTTTCCATGCTGAAAAGATCATCACGTTGCGATTTTTTAAAATTGGGATTATCTCTTTTCAACAAAAATTCTTTCGCTTTCAGATAATCATTCGGGTCATATTCATATGATATAGCTACAGGCATTAGATTTATCTCTAATAGATTTTGCAGGATATCTCTATCACCTGCCAATCCGAGCATTTTGATCAGACTCTCTTGTGTCAAATCATTGCTATCTTTTGCACGCCCTTCACGCTGAGCAATCCATACCGATTGTTTCTTTTTCTTAAGCGTGAAATGAATGTAACCAGATAGTTGTTTTGCCGCTTCAAGTGCCTGACGCATTGATAAATCTCTGCGCACTATAAAACTCTTATTAAGCTTCACGAGAACCTCAATCCAATCAAATATAAGCAGATTATTGCCTATTGCTACTTCGGTAGATTGCAATTTATTACGCAGCAATATAAGGTTAAGAAATGATGCATCAAGAACAATATCTCGATGATTTGTAATAAAAGTATATGGAACTTTGGGAAGCATTTTTTTCTTTCCATCGGCTGTAATACCATCTGAAGTCTTAAAAGCAAGCATTTCCAAAAATGGTAGCATAACTTTTATTTGAAAATCATTCTTATTATTGATTTTCAATAATTCACCAATAAATTCCTTATAATTTACATCAGGCATCACATACTTTATCGCATGCTCAAACCCTGGTTCAGTAACCAACTGCGACATTTCTTTGTGAAATTCGTCATCCGATATAGGACAAATATCCTTATATTCTTCTGGTACTTTTATATTTTCGCAATCCATATTAATTATCGTAATGATATACTAACGCTCAAAGTTAATACAAAATCCTTATCTCAATATACTAATTTAGTTTTGTTAGTTAATATTTGCCCTATTTGCCATATATTCACGCCATTTTTCTATCAATTGCGCCATATCCGAAGGAATATCGCTATTAAAATCCATCTGTTCCTTCGTGTGGGGATGCACAAATCCTAATGTTTTGGCATGAAGTGCCTGACGCGGACAAATCGCAAAGCAATTTTGTATAAATTGCATATATTTTGAATGGTTATTACCTCTTAACACTTTATCTCCTCCATATCTTGCGTCATTGAATAGTGGGTGTCCGATATATTTCATATGCACACGTATCTGATGCGTTCTTCCAGTTTCGAGCTGGCACTGAACTAAGGCTACATGAGCAAGATTCTCAAGGGTCTTGTAATGCGTTACAGCATGCTTCCCGGCATCTCCATCAGGAAACACTGTCATCTGCAACCTATCACGCACATTTCGCCCTATATTTCCTGTTATTGTTCCTTCTTGATCTTCCATTTCTCCCCACACAAGTGCAATATATTGTCTTTTTGTGGTCTTATCAAAAAATTGTTTTCCCAAAGATGTCTTTGCTTCAGGAGTTTTTGCGATCACAAGCAACCCAGATGTATCTTTATCAATGCGGTGCACCAATCCCATTCGAGGATCATTTACATCATAATCTGGATTATCCTTAAAATGATAAGCAAGTGCATTTACCAGCGTCCCCGTATAATTCCCATGCCCCGGATGCACCACCAATCCCGGTGGCTTATTCACAATCAAAACATATGGATCTTCATAAACAATATCGAGAGGTATATTTTCGGGCAATATTTCATTATCATATCTCGGACGATCCATCACTATAGATATTACATCCATAGGTTTTACTCTATAATTAGATCTTACTGCCTTACCGTTTGCCAATATGCATCCGGCTTCAGCGGCTTGTTGAATCCTATTGCGGGACACATTTTCGATTCTCGCTACTAGAAATTTATCCACACGCAAGAGGGTTTGCCCTTTATCAGCAACAATTTTATAATGCTCCCACAACTCACGTCCATCATCTGTTATTATGGGTTGAGATTCATCGAGTTGAATTTCTTCACCTTCGTTCATTAAATTACTATCCATAATAAATTTTATTGCATGAAGTCTACGCCCTCAGTTCTATCACTTTCATCATTCATAATATCCAAATCCTGATTATCTACAGCCAAAGAGTCTGTCGATTCATTCATCTCTTCTCCATTACCTACTACTACCGTAATAGTTGATGATGCTGGAATTGTTTTGCCGGCAGCAATTGGGAGTCCGTTTATCTTGGCTCCCATCACCAATCCCTTGAATGGTGATTGCACCGATTCTATGCGAATATTTTTAAATCCTTGTCCTATGAGCAATGCCTGTGCCTGACGCTCAGAAATATCCAAAATATTCGGAAATGTAATCATTCGTGGCGATAAAGCATTTATACTTATATATATTGTTCTACTCGATTTCACCTTTGCATCTGCCTTTGGATTTTGCTCCACAACATCTCCGGGCTTTCGTGCATCAGTATAAATTGAATCACTTATTTCCCATTTGAATCCATCTTTTTCCAGAATCGAAACAGCTTTATTCAAAGGCATATTTTTCACATTGGGTACTACTTTATACTCTCCATGCTCCGTGAAAATATCTATTAATGCCAATGTAATATAAATAGCCACAAATGCAGTAAGCAATATTATAATAAAATGCACCAATATCGGCGACTTCTTGAAAATGCTATTTTCAGATCTTTCTTTCACTTTCTGAACCTATTGTGTGAGAATTACCCACAAATTATTAATAATACAAACAAGTTACAAATATAGCAAATAATCTTTGTTCATTATAACACATAAAACAATAATTTCCTGCTATCTGTTGATTATATCAAATCAATTACCTATTGGATTTAAAAAGAAAGAGCCGGGCTCGTTGCTGAGTCCGGCTCTTAAGGGGCG
>CAZYEO010000053.1:0-16077 GCA_964646495.1 uncultured Muribaculaceae bacterium | reverse complement strand
AAAAATTAAACCAATCTCTTACAAAATCAAAGATTATCTGTTTAACTATCATAATTATTAAAATCAAGCAGGAATCAATCTGCATGTTTAAATAATTCATTTATAACCAAAATTGTATACTGAAATGAAAAGAAAACCATTTAAGTTATGGATGGCATTGGCTTTATGTTTTTCGGCTGTATCTATGAATGTATCGGCTCAATCTGACAACAGCAAAATTACCATTGGAAAAACATCTGAAGAAGATGCAAAGATTTTGCAAGCTACAAAGCCAAACGGACCTCATGAAATTCCCGTACCAAATTTTGCTCTCAAGTCGAGTAATGGTAATTTTATCATGACTATTGGGGGTATGATTAATCCTGTTATGGGGTGGGATATTGGTAATAACCTCTATTCGGCAAGTGGAGAAGGAATTGGATTTATTACCAACCGGATTCCAGTGCCGGCTGTAAAGGGTAAAAAATCTGATTATTTCATTAATCCTCTTAGCACTGCATTAGATTTACAAATCGTCGGACTTGCAGGGACAAAAGATCAAATTGTGGGGTATGTAAAGTTTCAAACGAGCACCATGAACACAACATTAAATTTAAGTCGTGCATATGTTACATGGAGAAATTTCACTGCTGGAATGAAACTTACCTTAATGCAAGATGATTATGGTTGCCAACCACCCACAATCGACCCTCAAGGACCATCCGGATGTATTTCTACAGTATCCTACGAGGTAAATTATACATCAAAATCCTATAATGGTTTTAAATTTGCTTTGGGTATAGATATGCCTACCTTTTATTCAAGCACCGGAGATTATAGAGGTAAGGATTTCCCCGTATATGATGGAAAACAAGTAGCAAGCAATGAATTTGATAACGCGGATCAAATGGTTCCTGATATTCCTATGTGGGTACAATATGAATTTTCGCCCTTCAATAGAATAAGAGTCTCGGGATTGATACGCAATTTTGCATATAGAGATCTTATTGCTGATAAAACACGTCATGTGGTAGGGTGGGGAGCCATGTTGAGTGGTAATGTACATCCGTGCAAGCCAATTATACTTTATTATCAATTGGCATATGGTGCCGGTATTGGAAATTACCTTCAAGATATAGCCGGTCAACCCCTTTCTTTTATTCCTAAAGATGATCATCCTGGCGAGATGAAGGCAGCTCCTATGATGGGGGTAAACTTTGGTATTACTTATAATGTGAATAAAAAATTACAATTTAATATCATGGGTTCAGAATCAAGAATCTGGGATGTGAAATCACAATGTACTGCACCCGATGCTACTTGTAATTATAAATACGCACTCTATGGGGCTGCCAATATGTTTTATAATATAACTCCTTATCTCCAATGGGGTATAGAATATATTTGGGGTAGACGCGAAACATGGAATATCGGTGGAGCAAATGATAGTCGTATTCAAACCCAAATCATGTTTACATTATAATTATTTGCTCAATAAAATCGAGCACAAAATATTCTTTTTTTATTTATTAAAATCATTTAATTATGTTAGGAGCAAAAACAGGTAAAGGTTGGAGCCTTCCGGCAATCGCATTAGTAGACCTTTATATAATCTGGATTATTACGTCATTGCCCGGATTAGCAATATCTCCAATAATGGGAAAACTAACAACTATTTTTCCACATGTTTCGCATCTCGAAATTCAGATGCTTACAATTGGTCCGCCATTGGCAGCAATCCCTTTTATTTTCTTTGGTGGTGCATTAGCAACTAAGTGTAATAATATTAAGTTATTTAATATTACTTGTATTTGTTATGCTGCAGCGGGTGCATTGTGCTTAGTTGCTACCGAAATGTGGCAATTAATCGGTCTTAGCTTTATAGTTGGTATAGGCGCAGGTATTCTGTCACCACTTTCAGTAGTATTTTTGTCCAATATTTTTGTTGGTAAATACAGATCTAAACAATTTGGTTTGACTTCAGCAATTCTTAATCTTGCATTAGTAGCTTGTGTAGCAAGTGTAGGGTATATAGCCGAAGTAAATTGGCGTTTACCTTTTCTTTTATATTGTGTGCCAATTATACCTGTGCTTTTGACTCCAATCTTCAAAAAATATGTTGTAGAGCCTAAAGATTCCGATCAAAGTCGTGAGAAAGTAAAATTTGTGTTCTCGAAACAATGTAATGTTCCTGCCTTGATAAGATATTGCCTATTCTATGCATTTATTACATTTGTAATATCCTCGATTAGTTTATATCTGCCTTTCCTTATGAAAACATATGGATATAAGAGTGGTATGACAGGCGACTTAACATCAATTGTATATGCTGGGATGTTCCTATCAGGTATGATATTAAACAGATTATTAAAAATATTCAAGAGCACAACATTTGATATGATCTTGCTTGCTATAGCAATAAGTTTCGTATTGCTTCTCATAACAAAGAATCCTATAATTATTGGCATTGGCATCTTTATCGCTTCATTCTTCTATGGAATAGGACAACCATATGCATACAATAAGACATCACTCATCTCTACTCCGATTGCATCCTCTCTTGCTATGGCATATTTCATCAGTATGAATTCGGTTGGAGAAGTTAGTTACCCATTTATCAATGATTGGGTAGGGGATATATTCCATCTAAATTCAGATCCTACTTTCCCATTCCTTTTCTGTTTGGTTCTGACAATTGCCGCTTGGTTGATAGTGTTGATTCGTCGATTGATTCTTCAAGGAAAAGCGAAGGAAAAAGCTGATTTGGCAGCAGTTACAAATGCAGGGAAAACAATAGATGTGAAGAATGTGCAAACGGATAATGAAAAATCCGACACTTCGTCATCTGATAGCTCTGCCACCCCTTCCAATTCAAATAAATGATGCAGATATGTCTGATAACATTTATCTAACAGCAATGATACATAAGTCCGTTATTTAATATTATAAATTAGAAAATTATGAAAGATCAGAAAGAACAAACCCCACAATTACCGGGTGAGGTAAAAGAATTTGTTTTGAACGATTATTGTAAAGGATATTCAATGGTTGTAGACAACTGTTGGAATTACAGTATATATGCTCAAGACCCAAATATTTCTATTTTTGACAATGAATTTTGCGCAGGCTTTGTTCAAGCTAAAGTTCAGGGCAAGACGGCTATTAAAGCGGCTCGCGACAATGCTTGGCGAAATTATTTAATCTGTAATACCCCACAAGAAGCTATTTCTATAGAGCAAACTGATCTTGCCATGCAAGTAGCTTCCGATGCTTTACTCAATAATTACAGATATTTTTATAACTTTCTTAAAGAGAAAGGTGAGGAGAGAATACCTTTATATATTAAAAGATTATTATTCCGAATGGCAGGATTATGGGTTGGAGTGAATCATGACGATTTTACTGGCACTCTTAAATTTGAAGATCTTGATCCCGACAAAATTGGAATAGAAGAATTTAAATGCGGCAAATATGAAAATCAAAAACTTACTTTCGCCGATATTTATTTCATCAATGCCGAAATGGACTTATATGATGTGATATCATCTAAAATAGGCATTGATTATGATCCATCAACTCCTACCAAGAATGTGAAACAAACGGGTCACTGTTCTGCTTACGCATTGATCAGAGACAATGAAATTTATTGGACTCATAACAGCTGGGATGGAATGTTTGATATGTCGTGTGCCGTTACTTTTTGTATTGGAGAAGATTTTGTAACCCAAAATTCCATCAGTCAAGGTCAATTCGGTAGTAATACCGATTTTGGGTTTAATAAAAATGGAATAGGGTTTAATGAAACCACCGAGTTATATACCTATAATAAACCGAAAGAACTCGGTATATGGCTTACATGGCGTGCTGCCGCTGCCGAACAATTCTGCACGTCTATCGAAGATTTCTATGATTTTGTATCAATCGATAATACTGCAACATATCAAAATGGGTATATGATTGTGGATGTAAACCGCAAGTTGATAGGGCTTATGGAAATGAGCTATGATAGATTTGCTTTATTTATTTGCGATGGAAATACAATCAAGATTAAGGATTCCACTGGATATGAACCTACAGTGAAAGATTATGATCACCATTTGATTACACCTACTCATATATTTGGCATAAATCAACCTGTATATAAACCCATTCATTATGAATTGGGCTCTATGAATGCACGCCCAATGCGCAGGGTACAATTCTTCAATCATATAGACCATGTAGTAGATATGGATACTTGCAAGGATTTGATCACTTACACCGACGATAAAGAACCTCTATCAATATATGGGCGTTGGGATCTCGGTTTTGGAACTACCGAATTAAGTTGGCGTGTGCGTCCCGACGGATCTCTTGACGGCAAAGCTGCAAGCGCATCGTTGGTGAAAGAAGTACTCGATAATATTACTCTCCAACCATGTATCGATGGCGAAGCTACATCATTCTGGATGAAATATGGTACTGCGCGTATCAATGGTAGATCCTTCCAATGGTCACAATCCTATTTCAAGGAGTTTAAGGGTCCACAAAGTGAAGATTATGTTCCAGATGTTCTTGATGGCAATTGGCATAAAGTGAGAATGTTTATGAAAAGTGCAAAAAATGATGATACATTTTTCACCGGAGACTCAGGTGTAAAATTAGGGTAGAATCATTCTTAACCTTTGATTAAATAAGGATATTCAGTATAACGAAAAATTTATAAAAAATATAATTATGAAAGATTCAAAAGAAACACCTCTGAAACCGGGTGAAATAAGAGAATATATTTTGAACGATTATTGTAAAGGATATGCAACGGTGAAAGATAACTGTTGGAATTACAGTATATTTGCTCAGGACCCGAATTCTTCTATATTTGAAAATGAGTTTTATGCAGGATTCATACAAGCCAAAGTACAAGGAGAATTATCAATAAAAGCCGCTCGTGATAATGTATGGCGTAATTTCCTGATTAATTACACACCTCAAGATGCCATATCTATTACTATTACAAAAGAAATGATCAATACTGCTGAGCAATCATTGACCAATAATCTTAATTACATATATAATTGGATTAAGAAAAATGAAGAAGCAGTAATTCCAATGCACATTAAGCGTCTTTATTTCCGCATGGCTGGAATATGGGCTGGAGTAAATTATGAAAAAGCTCCCGATATTATTAATTTTGATACGTTTGATCCATCAAAAATTGATCCGTCTGAATTGAAATTGGGTGGTTATGATACTGAAAAAATATCTTTCTTGGATATATATCTGATTAATGCCGAGATGGACATGTATGATGTTATTTCAGATAAAATAGGTATCAGCTATGGTACAGACGGAAAGTCGGCAAAACCTGCGAAACCGGACCATTGTTCTGCTTTTGTGTATATGAATAATGGCGAAATATACTGGACACACAATAGTTGGAGCGGATTCTTTGCACAATCTTGCGCTGTAACTTACACTATTGGTGAAGATTTTGTTACTCTTAACGCTTATAGCCAAGGACAATTCGGAAGTAATACCGACTTTGGGTTTAATAAACATGGTATATGCTTCAATGAAACGACTATTACCTATGAATACAATGAACCTAAAGAGCTTGGTGTATGGACTACATGGAGGTCGGCTTCTGCTGAAATGTTTGCTACTTCAATCCAAGATTTTTATGATCATATGGCTATTGACAATACGGCTACATATCAAAACGGCTACCAACTTGTAGATGTATTCCGTAATGAAATAGGATTGTTTGAGATGGCATATAATCGTTATGTCCTATTTACATCTGATGGTACGAAACTCAATATTTTCGACTCTACGGGTTACAAACCTACCCCGTTGGATTACGACCCGCACTTGATTACTCCAACTCATATATTGGGTGTCAATCAACCTGTATATCATAAAATTGGATATGCTTTAGGTTCGATGAATGCACGCCCGAAACGCCGTGTGCAATTCTACAATAGAATGTACACAGTAGTTGATATGGAAAGTTGTAAAGACCTTATCACATACACAGAGGAGCTTGAGCCACTTTCAATCTACGGACGCTGGGATTTAAGCTATGGGACTACAGAATTTGCAAGAACACGCCCTGACGGATCTATGGATGCCAAAGCATTTAGAGCCAGTGAAGTTAGAACATTATTGCAAAGTTTACACTACAAGCCCAATAAAGATAGTGAAAAGACATCTTTCTGGATGAAATACGGTACTCCGTTTATTGTAGGGAAACCATTCTCTTGGTCAAAATCAAGATTTAAAGAATTTAAGAGACCACAAAGTGAGGATTTCGTGCCAGATGAGGTAACAGGGAAATTCAATCTTGTTAAATTATTTATGGACTGATCATCACTTTGATCATATAGAAGTAATAAAAGTTTATACCCTACCCATATTTACCTTATGATAGGTGGTTGGGTAGGGTATTGATATTTCTGGGTATTAATAATTATAAAAGATATTATAATGGCAAATAAATTAAGTTTTTTTTCTGGCAGTTTCCCTAAGATAAATACAGGAACCGAAGCTATTACCATTGCTACTATGGTAAGTATCTGGTCAATTTCCACGATTACTTCATTACCGGGATTGGCTGTCTCTCCTATTTTAGGTGACTTAAAAACGATTTTTCCAAGTGCATCCGATCTCGAAATTCAGATGCTTACATCATTGCCCAATATGCTTATAATTCCATTCGTGCTTCTTGGTGGAAAAATAAGTGAGAAAAGGGGAGATGTTACAATTTTGGCAATTGGACTATCATTATTTCTTCTATGTGGTATACTATACTTCTTTGCCAACGATATGCGAACCCTTATTGTAATAAGCTGCTTCTTGGGCGTAGGTGCTGGAATGATAGTGCCTCTATCAACTGGGTTAATTGCTAATTTTTTCACTGGAGGATACCGCACCCAACAGATGGGGTTAAGTTCAGGAATCAATAATCTTACCCTCGTATTGGCAACACTTCTTACGGGATGGCTTGCACATTTCAATTGGCATCTTCCTTTCATTGTATATCTTATTCCAATAATAGCACTCTCTCTGCTATATTTTCTTACACCGGGATATCTTACAAAAACACAAACCATACAATCAGATATGTCGCTTGAAGCAGAGTTGCGAAAAAAAAGTGATAAGGCAGATGGAATAGGAATCAAAGATACGATACCTCTGCCGGCTACTTCTTATATAGACGCAGGCAAAAAAGTAAATAAAAAATTATTATGGGGATTGGTAGGGTTGTACTTCCTTATCACATATATTACCATTGTAGTGACTCTAAATATCTCATTTGTATTGGCAAAATACGAGATTGATAGCTCGGAAGCAGGGACAATGATTTCAATTTACTTTTTATCTGTAACACTACCCGGATTTTATCTTATCAAGATAGTGAGAGGACTAAAAGATAGAATTGTATATACCTGTTTTTTTTCAATTGCAGTTGGTTTTCTTTTGATGCTTTTTTTCAAGGAATATCTTCTGATTGTCTTAGGGGTGTTTCTTGCCGGCTTGGGCTATGGTATTCTGCAGCCTCTTATTTATGATAAAACTTCGCTTATATCACGTTCTGGAAAAACTACGACAGCTCTTGCGATTGTTATGACTGCCAATTATTTGGCAATATTAGTATGCCCATTTATCTCTGGAATATTTCAATCTATTTTTGACGAAAGCAAAAATCCTATTTTCCCATTTTGGCTCAATCTGGGACTGGCAGTGATTGCCGGGTGCTTTGCATGGTGGAAAAACAAATCATTCCTATTTTCGGCAGAAAGCTCTATGTATCATGATAACCCTGCCAGAATATAATGGCATTAATAACCTATATAATAAAAGCGGGACGCATTATGGTGCGTCCCGCTTGATCTATATTATAATTAAATAATTAATTATTTTACGATTACTTTCACGGTCTTGTTGTCAACTTTCACAATATAGATTCCGGCTGCACATTGTACATTAGCTTCATTTTTGCTAACAAGAGCTCCACCAGTGGTGAATACTTGAATAGTAGTATATTCGCCATATACATTGATTTCACCTCTACCACCAACTACAGTTGCTTTAGCTGTTTCTACAGCATCAACGCCTGACAACTCAGTTACAGTTATCTTCATCTTGTCAAGGTCTACAGTAGCTTTGTATTCTTTGCCTGTAGCAGCAATTTTAAATGAAGCATCTGTACCCTTAACGATATCTGTTTCTGTTTCATTGGCAATTACGAAATCTGCTGCCGGAGCACCTAAACGACCGGCGTTGAATCCTGTCCAATCAGTATCGTTAGTACCAAGAGTAGAACTCATTGCAAAGAATCCAAACCCTTCACTTGCATTTGTAGGAGTGAAAGTACCTTCAAATACATTTGTTGTACCTTCTTTCTTAGCAAGAACTATGCTGCCATCATTTGGCTTCCAGTCACCGGCAGTAGAACCAACAGTTCCGATTACATAGATTTGTTCAACAGCAGGAGCAGGAGTAGGAGCAACAAATGTGTACATAGCAATATATCCACCAGGATAATATTGATATATATGAGTTTCTGTATCACTTACAACTTCTGCATAAGTCCAGTTAGATTGGAAACCATTAGGTTTAGAACCTTCCATTTGTTCGTGACGAGCAATGATTGTGTTTCCTTCTTCATTTGTAGCCTTAGCAATTGCAAAACCATCGCGATATTCTGTAGATTCAGATACATTGTAAACGATATAGTCTACTCCACCCATTGTGAATGCGCAACTACCTGCTATTGAGTGACGTTCAGGAGTATTGAAGATATAAGTTTCATCAAGTGTTTCACCGTCAAATACGCCCTTAACAATACCGTTACCGGTAGCACGGCGAGTGATAGTTATATCTGATGCTCCGAATGGTTGCACTAATGTCATATTATCAGGTGTAATACTAGAAATAGGAGCATTATAAGTTCCATCAGGATCTTGAACACCTGATATAATTGGAACAACAGTAACGGATTTAACTCCTGTTACACATAGATACATAACACCACCATCTTCACTGAGAACGTTTCCTCTCACTTTACCAAAGAAGTCACAACGTGCTTCTGGAATGCCTGTTAATGTAACATCAACAGGATCACCTCCTGCTGCAGGATATATTCTTAACTCAGCTACATCTGATGCAAATTTGTTAGGGAATGCTCCGAGTCTTACAATAATGTTTCCTGCTTCATCACTTGTGATGTTGGTTGATGCGCCTGAAGCTAAAGAAGTTTCAGTTTTACCATTAGCATCCCAAACTTCTATAGAAGAAGTTGCCTTATTCTGGATATAGAATTTACCATTAACAACGGCTGCTTGACGTGCATCAAGAGCTGCTGGTAGGCCATCCTTTATAATCCATTTTTGTGTCAATCCTTCTGGTTCTGGGATTGGAGTTGTAGCTGTACATCTAACTTTTAAGTTAGTCATGTCAACGGTTACTTTATATTCCCATCCTACAATCTTGAATGCACCTTCAGACTTAACTAAGGCAGTTTCTACGTCATTCTCAATCATTGTGCCATCTACGGCAGCACCATAACGGTTTGCGTTTACATAATCCCAACCGCCTTGATCATTGTTTTCAGCAAGAACTGTTGAAAATGCAAATGCAGGAGTTCCATAGCTATCTGCACTATTAGCAATTTTTACAGTTGCAGAATAAATACCATTACCTTCGCTTGTCATTTCAAGACCCTTAGATGGATCCCATTGGTATCCGGTAGCCTCGATTTGTCCTATCATATATAATGAAGGATCTTGTGGTTCGGGAGCAGGAGTACCAAAGCTATACATAGCAATATATCCACCAGGGAAATATTGATATATATGAGTTTCTGTATCACTTACAACTTCTGCATAAGTCCAGTTAGATTGGAAACCATTAGGTTTAGAACCTTCCATTTGTTCGTGACGAGCAATGATTGTGTTTCCTTCTTCATTTGTAGCCTTAGCAATTGCAAAACCATCGCGATATTCTGTAGATTCAGATACATTGTAAACGATATAGTCTACTCCACCCATTGTGAATGCGCAACTACCTGCTATTGAGTGACGTTCAGGAGTATTGAAGATATAAGTTTCATCAAGTGTTTCACCGTCAAATACGCCCTTAACAATACCGTTACCGGTAGCACGGCGAGTGATAGTTATATCTGATGCTCCGAATGGTTGCACTAATGTCATATTATCAGGTGTAATACTAGAAATAGGAGCATTATAAGTTCCATCAGGATCTTGAACACCTGATATAATTGGAACAACAGTAACGGATTTAACTCCTGTTACACATAGATACATAACACCACCATCTTCACTGAGAACGTTTCCTCTCACTTTACCAAAGAAGTCACAACGTGCTTCTGGAATGCCTGTTAATGTAACATCAACAGGATCACCTCCTGCTGCAGGATATATTCTTAACTCAGCTACATCTGATGCAAATTTGTTAGGGAATGCTCCGAGTCTTACAATAATGTTTCCTGCTTCATCACTTGTGATGTTGGTTGATGCGCCTGAAGCTAAAGAAGTTTCAGTTTTACCATTAGCATCCCAAACTTCTATAGAAGAAGTTGCCTTATTCTGGATATAGAATTTACCATTAACAACGGCTGCTTGACGTGCATCAAGAGCTGCTGGTAGGCCATCCTTTATAATCCATTTTTGTGTCAATTTAATACTTGGTTCTTCTGGAGCCGGAGCAGCAATAGTGAATGCGTATTTTTCCATTGCAGGAATAGTAACATCAGCACTTTCACGAGGAAGGGCATACATACCGAAAGTTTCAGAAGTATTTGAAACCATGTACATATTATTTGCCAAGTCCCATGCGATTGCATTTATATTACGACCATCGCGTGTAGCAAATTCATATTGTTTGTTCAATACTGGTTTGTTTTCAGCGCTTTTCTCAACTTTGAATACACCAACTAATTTAGATCCGATAGCTATAGCCAAAAGAGACTTATCATGATTGTATGCAATACCCGCTCCATAAGCTACGGTTGTAACATCACGATAATCTTCTACACCTGCAGCATTTATATGAAGAATAGCAGGTTGCGCTTCGCTTGGAGTTGCACGATATTGTACATACCACACGCCACCTTCGTTATCATAAGCAAGGTTAAGACTTTCGGCTGAAATTGACCATTGTCCGGATAGCTCATCAATATTTGCTGGTTCAGCATCCCATGTTTTAGCTTCACCAAGTGCATATTCATCGGTGCGGAATCCTGAATAAGAGAAGCCGATTCCACTTGCATTGGTTGAAAGTGCCATCAATTTCAAAGCAGCACCCGATCCTTTTACAGCCAAAGCGCAATTAGGAGCGGCAACAAATTTGCCATCGGCTGTTTTCATTTCGAATGATTCAGCATCGATAGTTCCCTTGAATACTTCAGTAAAATTAGCATTAAGGTCAGCTGGATTGATTTCATAAAGTGCACTTGCATCATGTGTGCATCTTGAAACAAAAATTCTACCATCTTCGCTTATTACCATGCGTTTTGGGTCAAAAGCAGTAGTTGTAGTTGTTCCAATTTTACCGGTATTTAGTGCAAGTCCACCTGTAAATACATAGCCATCAGCAGCATTTTTGATAGGATTCATTTGTGGATCAAAAGCATAGATACCTTGAGCTACTTTTCCTTCAAAACTTGAATGATAATTAGGCGATGTTGTTGTTTTTGATTCAGTAACTAAAATTCTACCAAAATTATCGCTGTTCACATTGTTATCTACAATCACAGCATAAGGAGTCCAGAAACTAAATTGAGGACCAACAGCAACAGGTGCTTCAACTTGAGTACTTGTTACTTTTACTTTCCATGTTAGTTGAACATCAGTAGGAAGTCCTTCAAATGGAATTACAAATGAGTGAGCACCGGCTGTAAGACCAGCTGCTTCCATGGGAAATGATTTCACCATTGTTTCCCCATTGTACACTTCTACCGCTACAGCAGTAGCCGCAGCATTTAAAGAATAATTCACTGTAATAGAAGTTGCATCTGTAGCAGGAGCAACAGAAGTTAATGCATAAGAATATGCATTGGCTGTCTGAGCTTGTGCGTTAGACACAATCCCTAAAACGGCGAGTAACGAAAATGCTACATACAGTAATCGTTTTTTCATCGTTTTTTTGATTTAGTTAGACATAAATTGATTATTATAGTTTTACCTATTATCATGGTTTGTTCGTTATATATTTAAGTTTCTGCGTATTCTTGTTTTAGATTAGTAATTAGTTGTTGTCAAGTGTTTTATATGCCAGCAAATGACTTTATGCTATATATTCGTAGCCAAAGATATGAATAAATGGTTTAATAGCAAATTATTTCATTGAAATATTTTCAATCTGGATACATTTATTTAGTCCATTGATGATTTAATAGATTCTATCAAATAAGTTGTATATAAATATTAATAGGTATGAATTTTTAGTGCTCAAAATAAGCAAAAAAATAATGAAACCCAACAAATTCTAACCATCTGTATGATTTTAAATGGAATCGACTTGCTCAATGTTTGCATTTTTGTAACTTTGCAACAATGTATATCCAGATTCAAAATAATTGAATTTGGATTAACTTATGAAATTATAAATCATCTAATATCTTTTTAATATGAGTTTAAACATCGTTGTCTTGGCAAAACAAGTGCCTGACACACGCAATGTGGGCAAAGATGCAATGAAAGAGGATGGAACGATAAATCGCGGAGCATTACCAGCGATATTCAATCCTGAGGATCTCAATGCGTTAGAACAAGCCTTGCAATTAAAAGACAAAAATCCTGGAAGTAAAGTAACAGTTCTTACTATGGGACCTCCACGCGCAAGTGAAATAATACGTGAAGGAATGTATCGAGGTGCTGATACGGGTATTGTGCTTACTGATAGAGCATTTGCAGGTGCAGATACTCTTGCCACTTCTTACGCATTGGCTACAGCAGTGAAACACCTTGGGCATTATGATGTAATTTTAGGTGGACGCCAAGCCATTGATGGCGACACAGCTCAAGTTGGGCCTCAAATAGCTGAGAAGTTAGGAATTCCACAAGTCACATACGCCGAAGAGATATTGGGCGTAGATAATGGCAATATTACCATAAAGCGTCGCCTCGAATCGGGCGTTGAAACCGTGGTTGCTCCTATGCCACTCGTGATAACAGTGAATGGAAGTGCTGATGCATGTCGTCCTCGAAATGCTAAATTCGTACAAAAATATAAATACGCAGTTACTCCAAGTGAAAAAGCGACTCTCGATGCTGAAATAGCAAAGATAGTGGATGCTCGCCCAGGACTTAATCTATATGAATGGAGTGCTGCGGAAGTAAATGCTGAGACTTCACAAATAGGTCTTCCCGGCTCTCCAACAAAGGTGAAAGCTATTGAAAATGTAGTGTTTCAAGCAAAAGAGAGCAAGACAATAGAGGGTGGAGATGATGCCGAATTGGAGAATCTAATTAAAGAGCTAATTGTTAATCACACAATAGGATAGGATATCATCACTCAATCAATAATTTAACAACATGAAATTATGACAGACAATAATAATTTAATAGTATATTGCGAATTTGAGGATGGTAGGATTGCTGATGTAAGCCTTGAATTGCTTACTAAAGGGCGTTCGCTTGCTACCAAATTGGGAGTGAAGTTAGAAGCGCTTGTGATAGGCGAAAATCTCAAAGGAATCGAAACCGATTTGTTTCCATACGGCGTAGATACAGTATATAAGGTAGACGATTCTCGTCTAAATCCATATACATCTCTTCCACATTCATCAATATTGATTAATCTTTTCAAAGAGATTAAGCCACAAATTTGCCTAATGGGGGCTTCGAGCATTGGCCGTGACCTTGGACCTCGAGTTTCATCAGCTCTTCATAG
This sequence comes from uncultured Muribaculaceae bacterium, assembly GCA_964646495.1. GTDB lineage: Bacteria > Bacteroidota > Bacteroidia > Bacteroidales > Muribaculaceae > HGM05232. The sequence continues at coordinate 2,202 of CAZYEO010000053.1, read as the reverse complement.
TGGACTTACAGCCGATTGTACGAGCCTTGAGATAGGAAATCACAAAGATGTGAAAACAGGTAAGGAATATGAAAATCTGCTCATGCAGATTCGTCCTGCGTTTGGTGGTAATATTGTGGCTACTATCGTTAATCCTGACTGCCGCCCACAAATGGCAACGGTGCGTGAGGGTGTAATGAAAAAAGAAATTTTTGCTACGGATTATAAAGGGGTGGTTGTAGATCTTGATGCATCTAAATATACTACTCCCGAAGATTTTGTGGTGAATATAATCGAACGCCACATTGAAAAATCTAAAGTAAACATAAAAGGATCTCCAATTATTGTAGCTGGAGGTTATGGAGTAGGTAGCAAAGAAAATTTTGCTTTACTTCAAGATCTCGCTACAGTATTGGGTGGGGAGGTTGGCGCCTCGCGTGCTGCAGTAGATGCCGGATATGCCGATCATGATAGACAGATCGGACAAACAGGTATTACTGTGCGTCCTAAATTGTATATAGCTTGTGGTATTTCTGGTCAGATTCAGCACATTGCCGGTATGCAGGAAAGCTCAATCATTATTTCAGTCAATAATGATGAAAATGCACCTATAAATACTATAGCCGATTACGTAATCAACGGGAATATTGAAGATGTGCTTCCTAAGCTCATTAAGTATTATAAAAAGAACTCTAAGTAAACTACACAAAACAATGGCTAATTTTTATAACGACAATAAAGACTTAAAGCATCATCTTACACATCCGTTGATGCAAAAAATAGTGGAATTGAAAGAACGCAATTTTACTGATGCCGAGAAATTCGATTATGCTCCACTAAATTTCGAGGATGCTATGGATTCCTATGAAAAGGTTCTTGAAATAGCAGGCGAAATATCGGGTGATATTGTAGCAGGAAATGCTGAGGATGTAGATCATGAAGGACCTCATGTGGTTGATGGACATGTGATATATGCTAAGGGTACTCAAAAAAATCTTGATGCTTTGGTAAAAGCCGGATTAATGGGTATATCTCTGCCACGTAGATACAATGGATTAAATTTTTCGTTAGTTCCATATATCATGGCTGCCGATATGGTGAGCCGTGCCGATGCCGGATTTGTAAACATTTGGGGATTGCAAGATTGTGCCGAAACCATATATGAGTTTGCAGATGAAGACCAAAAGCAACGTTTTCTACCACGAGTATGCGCAGGAGAAACAATGGCAATGGATCTTACAGAACCAGATGCCGGAAGCGACCTACAAGCTGTAATGCTTAAAGCTAAATTTAATGAGAGTGATGGCACATGGAGATTAAACGGAGTAAAACGTTTTATCACTAATGGTGATGGACATATAGCTCTTGTATTGGCTCGCTCTGAGGCAGGGAGCAAGGATGGTCGTGGACTTTCAATGTTTATCTACGATAAAAATGATGGGGGAGTAATAGTACGCCGCATTGAAAACAAAATGGGTATCAAAGGTTCACCTACATGCGAACTTGTATTCAAAAATGCAAAAGCTGAATTATGCGGATCAAGAAAACTCGGACTCATTAAATATGTAATGGCTCTCATGAATGGTGCTCGTCTTGGTATTGCAGCACAATCTGTTGGAGTCAGTGAAGCTGCCTACCGCGAAGCTCTATCATATGCCAAAGACCGTAAACAATTTGGGAAAGCAATTATTGAATTTCCTGCCGTGTTTGAGATGATTTCATTGATGAAAGCCAAATTGGATGCATCACGCAGTCTTCTATATGAAACCACAAGATTTGTGGATATGTATAAAACATATGAAGATATTGCACGAGAAAGAACTCTGACACCTGATGAACGAGCTGAAATGAAGCTATATCAACGCCTTGCCGATGCTTTCACACCAATGGTAAAAGGTATGAGTAGTGAATTTTGCAATCAAAATGCCTATGATTGTGTACAAGTGCATGGAGGTTCAGGCTTTATGAAAGATTATGCTTGTGAACGTATATATCGAGATGCACGTATTACCTCTATTTACGAAGGAACTACACAATTGCAGGTTGTTGCAGCTATACGCCATGTCACCACAGGTTCATATCTTGCTAAAATAGAAGAATATCAAGCAATGGAATACTCAGCTGAATTGCAGCCTCTTAAAGAGAAGCTTATGAAAATGACTGCTGTATATGCCGATGCCGTGAAAGAAGTAACTGACACACATGATACTGAATATGTAGATT
>CAZYEO010000052.1:0-16200 GCA_964646495.1 uncultured Muribaculaceae bacterium | reverse complement strand
GCGGCCTCTTTTTCAAGGCCGTCTATATCATCGGAGCACAAAAACTCAAGTAGCTATTCGTTTGGGTGTGTAATATTTACTTTCATCATGTAAAATAAGATTATCGATACTATCATATCTCTCTTCATTACTGATAGCATCGTAATCTATTGCCGGGACATTGAATATAGTTTTATTAATAACACTTGGATCTTCACCACTAAATTTTGCTTTTAGGTAATCAATGGTAAAATCGCGGTTTAGCACCAATTTGAAAAACATCTTTTCAAAATCAAAGTAATCCCATTCGGGAGTAAGATTATAATGCTGCCTTACCAAATGCAATGGCGCACCTTCATTTACATTATGAAATTTGGGGTTAAAAACTATAAGTGCATTGTCTATATCTAAGCCCTTTTCATTTATATATTTCATTTTCAGGAGCATTCCTCTCACAGTTTCGGCTGAAACATCGAAATGAAATATAGATGCACCCTCAGGCAGATGTTTTCGCCATGCTTCGGTGCCATAACCAATAGCAAGAGATGAGCCAAATACGAAAGAATTATATTTTTGCTTTTTATAATTATTATCGAACGCTTGCGTAGAAACCACCGACTTATTCCAACCTACCATCATAGGATTTTCTTTGGTGAAATAAGGGTCGTAATTCCAAATCACACGAAAGGGATCTTCCCATATATATCCCAATACAAGGAGAATAATAGGGATTGATGCTATCGCCGTGCGAATACAAAAATATTTTAGATTTTTCTTCATGGCAATATCAGAATTGGAAATAAATATACTCTTGGGTTTCAAAATTTGTGCCATAAATCAGCAATAGAGATATAACCCAATACACAAGCATCCGCTGCCAACGATATGGAAACGGGATTTTCTCGATCGCAAATTGATTTTTCCTACCCAACCATTCTATTACAATGAATGGAACTAAGAAAATCAATGGCGTTTTCCCTCCAAAATACCCAAAAAACGGAGCATTGCTCACATTCTGAAAATATTTGATTGCGCTTTCGATAGAGCCACAATTCATAGCTATAAACGTCAAAATAGCAATAACAGAAAATGTCAGCAATATTTTAGGTATATCGCTTAATTTATATGGCTCATCAATAGAATATTTCTTTCCCCACAAAAGTGCCGGAATAAAGCACAACCCATTAGCTACTCCCCATCCTATCATTACGGCACTTGCTCCATGCCACAATCCGGAAAGGAAAAACACGATAAGAACGTTTATGACAAGTAGTCGTTGCCCTCGCCTCGAACCTCCAAGAGGGATATACACATAATCACGAAACCACCCCATAAGGGTCATATTCCACCTACGCCAAAACTCTGAAAACGACCTGGAAAAGAGTGGAAATCTAAAATTTTGCGACAATTCTATTCCCATTAATCTCGCCGTTCCGATGGCTATATCCGAATATCCCGAAAAATCGCCATACATCTGAAACAGGAACAAAACTATTATCCATAGCATTGAAGCCCCTCCATAATATTGTGGGTGCAGATAAATCTCATTCACATAATAGGCGCACATATCGGCAATAAGTATTTTTTTCACCAATCCCCACAAAATCTGCCTCATGCCAATCACGGCATTATCGTAATCAAAACTTCGTGCACGACTGAATTGAGGTATCAATTTTCCTGCCTTTTCTATCGGACCGGCAAGGAGTTGAGGAAAGAAACTTATATACGAAAAAAACAGCAAAGGACTTCGTGTGGGCTTAATGATTCCTCGATACACATCCACAGAGTAACTTATGGCTTGAAACGTATAGAATGATATGCCTATTGGCAATATCACATTCATCGTAGCCCAATCGGGGTAAAAACCTACCATTTCAAATATCTTGCGAAGTCCGTCAGCAAAAAAATTGAAATATTTAAAAGTTCCAAGTATGGAAAGATTTATGACGATATTTGCCAACATCCACCATTTCGCTCGCTTATGATCGGATTTTGAAATTAGGATTCCCGATAAATATGTTGTGGATGTCGTAAATACAAGTAGGGATAAGAAACGCCAATCCCACCACGCATAAAATATATAACTTACTAATAGTATGAATATATTTTGTAACCTTAGATGCTTATTTATAGCCCAGTATATAAAAAATACTAAAGGGAAAAATATTGCAAACTCAATTGAATTGAAGAGCATTTCGTTTTATTCAAATCGGTTTACAATATGACTAATGGCTACGGCATCTTCATCGCTTATCATCGATGATAACGGAATGCTCACGATTCGAGCGCATAAATTTACAGTTTGGCTTATATTAGATGTGTCTTCGTTGTAACATGGCTGACATGGCAATGGAACAGGATACAAAACATCTGTTTCCACCCCGTTTTTCAGCATAAATTCTCGAAACTCGTCACGTCTATCCAGTTGTAACACATAATGATACCACACTTGTCCTAAATTACCATTTATAAGTGGCTTGCGTATAAGAGGATTGACAATGCAACAATTATATGTGCGAGCCAATGCACGTCGATGCTCATTTTCGGCTTCAAGATAAGGTAATTTTACATTAATGAACGCAGCCTGCAATTCATCCATACGGCAATTAAGACCACGATATATGTTGTGATAGCGTCTGTCCGAACCATAATTCAGAAGTTCACGCACCACTTTCGAAAGATCAGCATCGTTTGTTGTCACAGCTCCGGCATCGCCCAACGCACCTATATTCTTAGTAGGATAGAAACTCATGGCACTTGCATCACCGAGTCCGCCGGTAATATTTGTGCCAAATACTCCGCCACATTCAGCCACAGCCCCTATAGCTTGAGCATTATCCTCTATTATTTTTAAATTATATTTTTCTCGCAAATCTATCAACACTTCGTTCCAACAAGGAGTACCATATAAATGCACTGTCATAATCGCTTTGGTACGCGGTGTGATATATGATTCTACTTTTCCTAAATCAAGATTCATAGTGTAGGGTGAGGCATCGGCAAACACAGGAATCAATCCGCAATCGCTCACGGCAAGAGATGACGCTATAAAAGTGTTTGCCGGAACTATCACTTCATCTCCGGGTTGCATCTCTCCCATCTCGATATATGCTCTGAATATAAGACGCAAAGCATCAAGTCCTGTGCTTGTGGCAACAGCATGATTCACTTCGCACAATTGCGCAAGGTTATCTTCCAAACGTGTTACATTTTCGCCAAGAATATATCTACCCGAACTAATTACGGCATTGGCTGCTGCCTTTAGCTCCTCCTCAACTGAGGAATTTACTATTTTAAGGTCGAGAAACGGATATTTTACCATTTTGCACTATTAACTTTAATCTATATTTTATTTTGTGTGAGAGCTAAAAATTCATCATAAGATCTCACATAGTCGTCCTCTTCATATTGATGTGAAGCAATAACAAGACACACCGAACCCGATGAAAAATTATTGAGCACTCGCCATATTCCGGGAACAATGAGCAATCCCACATTGGATCTATTCAGACTCACGGTTTTAGTCTCAATGCCATCACTTATCACGACATCAAAACTACCACTCACAGCTATAATAAATCCATAACATTCGTGATGCGAATGTCCTCCGCGCTCCTCTCCCCCCGGCACATCATATAAGTAATATGCTCTTTTTATGGAATATGGGAGATCACGAAAACCCTCTACTGTAGAAAGATTACCATTTTCATGATGATGCTTGGATAATGTTATCAATTTGCACTGTTCGATATGCGATTTACGGTGTGGATTTATATATTCCTCCATCAGAACTTTTCTTTTTTATATTCGTCAAAATCCTCTATATAGTCGTGGGGGGAATATTCGGTAGACGACATTACGAACGCCACTGAATTTGTAGAAAAATTATCAATTTCTCTCCACATCATTTTTGGCACATAAAGTCCGTAATATGAGCGTGCCAAATGAAATCGTTGCTCTGTCGTACCATCATTTAGCACCACATCAAAACTCCCCGATAGTGCAATAATAAATTCGCACTGTTCACGAAAAGCATGTCCAAAACGCTTTTGCCCTCCCGGTACATCATATACCCAATAGCATCTTTTCACTTCAAAAGGTATATGATTACAACCCTCCACAAATGAAAGATTACCCCTGGGGTCCTCTATTTTAGGCAATTCAATGAGTTTAGGATTGTTCCACTCCATCATTGGCAAGTTGAATTAAATATTGTCCATATTCATTTTTGCTCATTGGCTGAGCAAGTTGAAGTAACTGTTGGGCAGTGATCCAATTTTTACGGAATGCAATCTCTTCGAGCGATGCAACCTGAAATCCCTGTCTATTTTGTATTGTTTCTATAAAATTTGAAGCCTCTTGCAGCGATTCAAATGTTCCGGTATCGAGCCATGCAAATCCTCTTCCGAAAAGTTGTACACTCAATTTATTCATAGCCAAATACACTTGGTTCACAGATGTTATCTCCAATTCTCCTCGTGCCGATGGCTTGGTGGATTTTGCTATCTCAATCACATTGTTGGGATAAAAATATAGCCCAGTGACAGCAAAATTCGATTCCGGAAATTCCGGTTTTTCCACTATTGTCATTGCTTTACCCTTATCATCGAAACTCACCACACCATACCTATTGGGATCTTTCACTGGATAAGCAAATACAGTTGCATCGCCACTATCTGCTGTAGCCACTGCTTTTTCGAGCATTTGAGTAAATCCTTGACCATAAAAAAGATTATCGCCAAGTACAAGTGCAACAGTATCATCACCGATAAATTCCTCACCAATTAAAAATGCTTGTGCCAACCCACCGGGTGTAGGTTGCTCTGCATAGGAAAATTTGATTCCAAAAGAAGTACCATCGCCCAACAACCGTTTAAATAGGGGTAAGTCTTCGGGAGTCGAGATTATCAAAATATCCTTAATTCCGGCAAGCATAAGCACCGACACAGGGTAATATATCATCGGTTTGTCGTAAACCGGCAATAATTGTTTACTCACTCCTTTTGTTATCGGATACAGGCGTGTGCCTGATCCTCCGGCAAGAACTATACCTTTCATAGCTTCTTTTTGTTTTGTTAGCGATTTGAATACATATCTTGGTAATACTTTTGATATTCCCCTGATGTAACACTATCCACCCACCATTGGTTGTCAAGATACCAACGAATGGTACGCTCTATACCCTCTGCAAACGTAGTTTCGGGATACCAACCCAATTCTGTGGCGATTTTCCTCGGATCTATAGCATAACGCATATCGTGTCCCGGTCTGTCGCTCACATATTCTATAAGATTCTCCCCTATATCATCAATGCTGCATTTCAGTAATTTTTGATAATCGGGATTTTCATTCATCAGTCGTGCAATCGTATGTATAACGAGTTTTACAATCTCTATATTGCTTTCTTCATTAAATCCTCCTACATTATATACTTCTCCGGTTTTCCCTTCGCGCAAAACGATATCTATTGCTTTTGCATGATCTTCTACATATAGCCAATCGCGCACGTTTTCCCCTTTCCCATATACCGGGAGTTTTTTACCTTCAAGTATATTATTTATAATGAGAGGTATGAGTTTTTCAGGAAAATGATATGGGCCGTAATTATTGCTACAACGTGTAATATTGATTGGGAAACCATACGTTTCGGCATAAGCCTCCACAATAAGGTCGGCTCCTGTTTTGGATGCTGAATATGGCGATCTTGGGGCTAAAGGAGTGCTTTCGGTAAAATATTTCAGTCCGAATGTTTTCATATCGCTTCGGCTCCCTATTACGCTTTTTATGTCGGATGTAATTTCCAACGGTTTTGGAACATCAAAATCCTTTTCTAATGAACCATAAACTTCATCGGTGGAAATTTGCAGATATTTTTTGCCATCCTTATATATATTTTTCCCTGCATCATCTTTCCTCACCCACCAAGCATGGCGGGCACAATCGAGAAGATTTTGAGTACCGAGAATATTGGTTTCGAGAAATAGACGAGGATTGCTAATACTCCTATCCACATGGGATTCTGCCGCAAAATTCACGATATAATCCACATCATGCGTTTCCAAAATATTTTTCACAATTTTGGTATCACCTATATCTCCTTTTACAAAGGTGACGTTGGGCAACTCAAGCTCATCCTTGATTGTCATCATATTGCCGGCATAGGTGAGCGAGTCGAGAATCACAATCTTCACATTCTCGCCATGCTTTTTCAATATATATTTCACATAATTGGCGCCTATAAATCCGGCAGCTCCCGTTACTAAGTATGATTTCATTGCACAGGTATATTTTTTCATTTATGCCTGCAAGATACGAAATTCCCATGAAATACCAATAAATCATTGCATGTGATTTTAGTTAGCATGCTAAGGCATAGATTTTTAGTTATTTATATTTCAAACGATGCCGCATTATTGCTCCGGTGGCAACGGTAGTGAGCGTACCTACGACTCCCAGCAAAACGAGTATAAATGTCATATCGCTCCACCTCACTCTCACCGGATAATCAGAAATAATCATCATCGATGGGTCGCCCGATAACTTTATAACACCGAAATATTGCTGTATAAGACAAAGGACTATACCTAATATCACCCCTAATACTGCACCACAAATATTGATAAGCCATCCTTCGGTTATAAATATATTTGATATTTGCTTATTTGTGGCTCCAAGGTTCATGAATGTTTCAATACTTGCATCTTTCTCTATTACAAGCACTGCAAGGGTGCTCACTACATTAAATGTAGCAATTATAAATATAAATCCGAGAAGAAGAAAGGTAATCCATTTTTCAATGTTTACCATGCGAAAGGATGCATCTTGTTGCATCAATCCATCTTTCACCACATATCCACTTCCTATTTTGCTTTGTATAGTATTAAGCATTGACTCTACAGATATATTATTTGCTACGCCGACTTCAATAGCCGAAGCTTGCTGTGGATAATCAAATAACTTTCGTGTAACATCGATCGGCACTATTATATAATTATTATCATATACCGGTTCATCCACCTTAAACACTCCACTAACTCCCAGCGTATCGGCTCTAAACGCTGTCATGGGATTTGCGATGTTCACCCTACCTTTGCGGCGCGGAGAGAATAAGTATAGCTCATTATAGCTCGGATTATTACTCAAAAAAACACTTGCACTACCAATACTTAATAATGCCATATTATCTCCGTAGATATTTTTTAATTCATATTGGGACTCCTCAATAAGTAAATCTCGTATTTTGGATATAGAATCAAATTTCTCGGCTACTACACCTTTCAGCATCACAGGCATCTGATTTTTGCCATATTTTGCGAGAGCATTATCCTCAATTGTCGGCATGACAACAGTAACACCGGGTATGTTTTTTATTATCCCGGCAAGGCTATCACCATCTGATATTACTTTACCTTCTGATGGATATACTTTAAGTTGCGGATCGAATTGTGCATATTTCCCTTGGAATAAATCACTGAATCCATTATATACCGATAATACACACACGCATGCAGCGGCTGTGACCACCACGCCACAAAGAGCCACAAAAGAAATGATATTGACGGCACTATGTGATTTTTTTGAAAACAAATAGCGCCAAGCCACTTTGAGCGTGAAATAATTCATCGGCATTTATATATTGTGAAATTTACAGGTATCTTCAATAAGGAAAGGTGAGCGAAAAAACTATTTCGTTCACCTTCGCCATTTATTTTACTCTTTCGCCATCAATTTATCAATGTTGTCGATATAATCAAGTGAGTCATCAATGTAAAAAGTCAATTCAGGGGTTTTACGCAATTGAAATCTTACTTTTTGAGCCAAATCATAGCGAATTGTCTTGGAATTAGAATTGATTGTTTTCAACATTTCTACACTTTTTTCAGAGGGAAATATGCTGAGATACACTTTTGCGACACTCAAATCGGGAGATACTCTGACGGCACTCACAGATACAAGCACATTGCCCATTTTAGCTGTTTGCAAACGGAATATTTCACTTATTTCCTTTTGAAGCAAGCGTGCTATTTTCGATTGTCTTGTAGTTTCCATAATCTTATATTTATAATATTTATTTTTCTTTATTTGCCACCGCAATTTTCTTATATATAATCGTCAATCCGTCTCGAATCGGGATTATAACTTTTTCTATTCTATCATCCGATTTCACAAGATCATTGAACCGCATTATGCCGGCTGTCTGAGCATCGCGAGCAGCATTATCATCTATAACGTGTCCATCCCACAAAGTGTTGTCGGCAATTATAAATCCTCCCTCTTTCACTCGGTCAAATACAAGGTTATAATATTCTACATAGTCACGCTTATTGGCATCGATAAACACTAAATCAAAGGTTTCATCTATTTCAGGCACTATCTTCCCAGCATCACCAATATGTAGAGATATTCGATCAGAGATTGGTGTTTCTGCAAAATGGCTACGAATAAAATCTTCGAGTTCATCATCTATCTCTATCGTATGCACCCGCGCATTATCATCCAACAGTCCTTCGGCAAGGCAAAGTGCTGAATATCCGGTGAAAGTGCCAAGCTCTAAAATGGTGCGCGGATTAATCATCCGCACAAACATTTTCAGCATACGTCCCTGCAAATGTCCCGAACACATCCGAGGACGCAGATGAAATAAATGCGTTGCCCTATTAAGCGAAGCAAGCATCTCACCCTCATCATCGATATGTGCAAGTATATAATCTTCTAATTCTTTTTGCATCTTTCTACCTTCTCAAGATTCGGAAGATCGTAGTTATCATAATTATTCATCACTTCACCCACATTGTTTATTTCAAGGAATGTAGTACCATGCCCTTCGCCATACGCACCACCGAGATAAGCAATTATATTGTCTTTGGTGAGAAATCCGAGTTCCAACAAGTGTTCCAATCCGTGATATAAATATTCGCGAGATGTTGATGAGCGTTTCTGATACAGAGGAAACACTCCATAAGACAAAGATAGCAAGCGAATCACATTTTTGTGATAGCATAGTGCAAGTGTAGGATAGCTACCTCGGAACGATGCTATAAAGCGTGCCGTACGACCGGTGTAACTATCGGTTACGATTGCTCTCGTACCAACAATTTTGCATGATTGCACTGCTTGATGTGCGAGGAATGATGTAATATCATCATCCATATGAGGCAATATGCGTTCTGCCTGTTTCATTGTTTTTTCTGCTTCAATTGCCACTCTTGCCATTGTAGAAAGGGCTTCTACCGGGTATTTCCCATAAGCTGTTTCACCACTCAACATGAGAGCATCCGTATGCATATACACGGCATTTGCAATATCTGATACTTCGGCACGTGTGGGACGAGGATTGCTAATCATAGAATGAAGCATTTGAGTTGCCACAATCACAGGTTTGTGATGGTGCAAGCATTTTTTTATAAGCTCATTCTGAATACCGGGTATTCTTTCAGCCGGAATTTCTATACCCAGGTCGCCACGAGCAATCATAACGCCATAGGCGACTTCAATAATTTCATCGAAATTATCTATACCCTCCTGATTTTCAATTTTTGCGATTATCTTTATTTGGCTTCCGCGAGCATCAAGAATAGCTTGAATATCAAGAATATCTTGCTTGCTACGCACGAATGAATGTGCAATAAAATCCACATTCATATCTATTGCGTATCCAATATTAATAATATCACGAGGTGTAAGCGATGGCAATTTTATGCTCACGCCGGGGATATTCACGCTCTTGCGCGATCCAAGTGAGCCTCCGTTTAGGGCTGTACATTCAATAATGCCATCATCGTTTATCTTTTCAATAAGGAAATCAAGTTCCCCGTCATCGATCAAAAAATGACAACCTACCTGGATGTCGGTAGCAATGTTCTCATAAGAAAGGCATATCGCAGATCCGGTGGATATTCCTCCTGAATTTCCCGAAAACATTACTTTATCCCCCTCTTTTATTTCTATTGAAGCATCATTCTCATTAACGGTAGTGCGAATTTCCGGACCTTTAGTGTCCATTAGTATTCCTATTTTATCAGATACCGCACGCACATTTTTTACTATTTTCTGAAACCCTTCGAGCTGAAGGTGTGCCGAGTTCATACGCACCACATTCAGTCCGTTGGTATAAAGTTCCTTAACGAATGGTATTTCACATCGTTTGTCGGATATTGTAGCTACTATCTTTGTATATTTCTCCATTTTCCGGTGTTGTATATATAATTGAATAAAAAGGCTGTCTTGTATTAACGTTACTACTAAATCATAGTTTATTTACTATGAAAGAATCAGATTTTGCGTAATGCTTCAATTGCAAGATTATAGCTTTGAAGCCCGAATCCGGCAATTACTCCCACGCATGCAGGAGCTATCATCGACACTCGACGATACTCCTCGCGCGAATGCACATTTGATATATGCACCTCTACTACAGGTGCTTTAATGGCACGAATAGCATCGGCAATCGCTATCGAATAATGGGTGTAGGCTCCGGCATTGAGGATTATACCATCACAATCAAATCCTACTCGATGCAGTTCATCTATGATAAGTCCCTCGCTATTACTTTGGAAATACTCGATATGGACATCTTGATAAGATTGACGAATAATCTCCAAATGGCTTTCAAACGAAATGTTGCCATAGATACCCGGTTCTCTTTTTCCCAATAAGTTGAGGTTAGGACCATTAATGATAACTATCTTCATAAAGGTGAGAATTTAATTTACAAACCACTGATAAATTCTATATCTTTGCACTCAAGCTGACATAATGGGCGCAAATCTTTTGCAAAATTAATAATTTTAATCGATTGCAGAGTATTGTTGGGTCTACTATTATGATTAATTGTTATCATTTATATGCGTGAAATAGACGACATCCACCGTATTATCGAAGAATTTAGGACTTATCTCATTTTGGAGAAAGGTCTGTCTGCCAACACTTGTGAGGGTTATACGGATGATGTCATCAAATTGATACACTACCTTGTTGATGACAATACCACGCTAAGAGGGGTCACCGAGGATATTTTACACAATTTTCTATCTACTCTTCACGACATAGGCATTCAGCCACGTTCGCAAGCACGCATTATTTCAGGAGTGAAAAGTTTTTTCCGTTTCTTGAAAATTGAAAATTACATAGATAAAAATCCATCTAAATTACTTGAATCACCCAAAAGCGGAAGGAAACTCCCTGAGGTGCTTTCGCTCGATGAAATAGAACGAATGATTTCATCTATCGACCTCAGCACCCCCGAAGGTATTCGCAACCGCGCCATAATAGAGACGTTATATGGATGTGGACTTCGTGTGTCGGAATTAGTAGGTCTCAAAATATCTCAAATTTATGTCAAGGATGAATATGTGATAGTGGATGGAAAAGGTGAAAAGCAACGACTTGTACCAATCTCGGAAGTGGCACTCGAACGCATAGCGGAATATATTGAAGAGGTGCGTAGCCGAATAACTGTAAAACGTGGAAATGAAGATATTCTGTTTCTAAATCGTCGCGGAAGTCATTTATCGCGAGTTATGGTTTTCTATATCATAAAAGATCTTTGTTCGCTTGCCGGAATACACAAAACGGTGAGTCCGCACACACTTCGTCACTCTTTTGCAACTCACCTATTGGAAGGTGGCGCCAATCTGCGTGCCATACAACAAATGTTGGGGCATGAAAGCATCACCACTACCGAGATATATGTGCATATAGATCGCCATCGTTTGCGCGAAGAAATTCTGCTTCATCACCCTCGTAATAACCACAAAACACCATAATATACATGAAAGAAAAGGCTCCGCGCAATAAGACTATTACTCTCACATCGGAAGATATGGATATTATCTCCGATCGTCTTCTCACGCTGACGCATCCCGTTGATATTTCCATGATTGTAAATCGTACTATCAATCAGGATCTTTTTTCGGCAATCGATTTTATGCCTACGGAGTGTTTCGATCTTATTATTATAGATCCGCCATATAATCTATCAAAAGATTTCAACGGATTGAAATTTGCGGCTACCGACGATGCGCGATATACAGAATACCTGATGCAATGGCTACCCAAAGTTATACAAATGCTTAAGCCTGCGGGTAGTATATATGTGTGTTGCGATTGGAAAAGCAGTTCAGCCATTTATGGGGTACTAAGCCGGTTTCTTATAGTGAAAAATCGCATCACATGGCAACGTGAAAAAGGTCGGGGAGCAAAAATGAATTGGAAAAACGGCATGGAAGATATATGGTTTGCTGTGAAAGATGATAATAATTATTATTTTGATGTCGAAGCTGTAAAAATAAAACGTAAAGTATTGGCGCCGTACCGCTCTGAGGGAAAGCCAAAAGATTGGATTCAGACCGATGAGGGGAAATTCCGCCTCACTTATCCATCTAACTTTTGGGATGATATAAGTATTCCGTATTGGTCGATGCCCGAAAACACCGATCACCCTACACAAAAACCTGAAAAATTAATTGCAAAATTAATTCTTGCTTCTTGCCCTGATGGAGGATTCGTGTTCGATCCGTTTTTGGGTAGTGGCACAACTTCAGTTGTAGCAAAAAAACTTGGGCGAAATTACTGTGGCATTGAAATAAACCGTGAATACGCCTGTCTTGCGGAGCATCGTTTGGCTCTGGCTCAAATAAATCCTACTATTCAGGGATATACCGAGGGCACTTTTTGGGAGCGCAATTCATATCCCCCTAAATAAAAGGCTCATATAATATTTCGATTTTGCGATCCACTAACCCATTATTATCCACTATGCTACATCAAATTAGATTATATTCATCGATTTTAATCACAACACTTATAATGACGTCGCCACACGCATTTGCCGGAAACTCAATGCGTGCAGCTGCACGCATTGACTCCATTTTACGGTCGCACTACATTGCATCATCACCCGGAGCTGCCATTTTGATAATGAAAGGAAATGAAACAGTAATAGATAAGGGATATGGGGTAGAGGAATTTCAAACATCACGGGCAATCGATGGCGAATCAGTGTTTAACATCGCCTCCCTCACTAAGCAATTTACAGTGGCTGCTATTCTCACTCTTCAGGAGAAGGGGTTGCTGAATATTGAGGATTCGGTAGCAAAATTCTTTCCTGAATTTAAGCATCCCCTTTGGAAACAAGTAAAATTGCGACACCTTATGAGCCATAGCTCCGGGATTCCGGACGCACGCAAAAGAAATGATATGGAATTTATGCTACACTGCACAGATGCTCAAAGTGTGGAATATATGCGCGACCTCACGGAACTCAAATTCATCCCCGGCACTCAATATGATTATATCAATCCCACATTTCAAATTTTATATTTCGTGATTGAGCGAGTGAGCAGACAATCGTATGAGGATTACATGAAAACTACATTTTTCGAACCATTTGGTATGTACAACACACAATTTTTCACACCGGGAATGATGCATCCACGTCTCACACACGGATATATCCAAGCAGAAGATTCAAATAAAAAACGCATCGATCAAGACTCTCCAAAGGCAATAAACCGCTCTAACCGTAAAATTCATTCTGATGATGAAAATGTACTATGGCAAGAGTATGATTATGGAGAAGAAACATTTTTTGCGACTAAAAGCGATGGTGGCATTTACACCTCCACACACGATTTTTTGCTATGGGAAGAGGGTTTGCGCACAATGCCATTTATTGGCAATATAGCCTACAAGCCATATATTAAAGTAACCGGAAGTAGATATAGCACATATCAAAATCGAGACAATACGGAGTATGGATTGGGGTGGTTTATTGAAAGCAATGAAGGAGAGCCACTCAAAATATATCATACCGGCGACAATGGAGGATATCAAACCTATGCAGCAAAATTTCCAACAGCAAATGTGTATATCATAATGTTTGAAAATCGTAACGACCACGACCGCTGGAATACCGTAAAAGAAATCGAACAAATATTGACAGAAGAAGAAATTTTGATATAAAACTGATAGGAATAGAGCAAATTCACGTTTATTTATATTCAAATTGACTACAATTAGCCATATTATTTGTAAATTTGACACTTTAATGTTTTTATTTCGTCGATTTGGATATAATACGTAACCTGAATTGACTGAAATTTTATAATAAAAAATGGAACAACTGTAATGAATACGATTAACGAAATACAAGATGAAATAATCGAGGAATTTGCTGACATTGACGATTGGATGGATAAATATGCCTACATCATCGAACTCGGTAATGCTGTACCTGCGATTGAGGAGAAATACAAAACTCCAAGCAACATAATCGAAGGATGTCAAAGTCGTGTATGGCTAAATGCCGAGATAACGAATGATGGAAAAGTGGAATTCGAGGCGGATTCGGACGCTATAATAGTGAAAGGGATAATCTCACTGCTTATAAGAGTGCTTAATGGGCATACTCCTGACGAAATCATGGATGCCGACCTATATTTTATAAATAAAATAGGACTTCAAGATCACCTATCCCCAACAAGAAGTAATGGGCTATTGGCTATGGTGAAACAAATGCGATTTTATGCGCTCGCATTTAAGGCTAAAGAAGAACAAACAAAATAAAATCTAAAAACCAATAATTAAATTTTTAACTCTATGTTTAATAAACATCCCAAAGGACTGATCCCTGCGGCACTGTCGAATCTCGGAGAACGCTTCGGATTCTACACTATGATGGCGATCCTTGTCCTCTTCCTTCAAGCCAAATTTGGACTTGATGAAACAAAAGCAGGAATTATTTATTCCACATTCTATTTTTCAATTTATATTTTAGCTCTTTTCGGAGGTATTATAGCAGATAAAACACGTAATTTCAAGGGGACGATTATGACCGGTATCGTGCTTATGGCTTTAGGCTATGTGTTGATTGCCATCCCCACCCCTACCCCTGTGAGCAGCCTACCATTGTTTCTGACTATCACTTGTATAGGATTATTTATAATTGCATTTGGTAATGGGTTATTCAAAGGTAACCTTCAAGCACTTGTAGGACAAATGTATGACAACCCGAAATACGAAAAAATGCGCGATTCGGGCTTCTCTCTATTCTATATGTTTATCAATCTTGGTGCTATATTTGCACCGATAGCGGCTGTAGGTGTGCGCAACTGGTGGTTGAGCCTACGCGGCATGACCTATCAAGCTGACCTTCCTGCTCTGTGTCATAGCATTATATCTAATGGTGGTGAAGTTGGTGGAAATCTTAGTCCGGAAGCTCTGGAAAACTTCAAACTACTCGCTGCCAATGCTGCTATGACAGACATTAATCTTAATAACGCAAGCGATTATTTAAAGTTTGCAGGTGATTATCTGAATGTATTCAACGAAGGATTCCACTACGCATTTGGAGTAGCTATTATAGCTATGGCAATCTCTCTGTTTATATTCATCATGAATAAAAAATCATTCCCAAATCCGGGTGATAAAGAGAAATCGGCAGTATCTAAGGATGAGATCGTGATGGGGGCACAAGAGGTGCGCCAACGTATTCTTGCTCTATTTGCTGTATTTGCAGTAGTAATATTCTTCTGGTTCTCATTCCATCAAAACGGATTGACACTCACATTCTTTGCAAAACAATACACAGATCTGACTCTTTTCGGGCAAAATATATCGGCTGAATTATTCCAGTCGCTTAACCCATTCTTTGTAGTATTTCTCACCCCTGTAGTAATGGCTGTATTCGCATGGCAACGTTCACGTGGAAAAGAACCATCTACACCTAAGAAAATCGCTATAGGTATGGCTATCGCAGCAATTGCTTATGTAGTGATGGCTGTGGGATCCTATGTATCTGATCTTCCATTATTCTCAACAATTGATACCAATGCCGGAGGTTCTGGTGTATCTCCTATAAAAGTAACACCTTGGTTACTTATCACTACTTATTTCATACTCACAGTAGCCGAATTGTATATCAGCCCACTCGGTATTTCATTTGTATCAAAAGTTGCTCCTCCTAAATATCAAGGTATCATGCAAGGTGGATGGCTTGGTGCTACTGCTTTAGGCAACCAATTGCTATTTATCGGTGCTATAATGTATAAGAATATCCCATTATGGCTCACATGGACTGTATTTGTGGTAGCATGTACAATATCAATGATGACAATGTTCATAATGCTTAAATGGCTTGAACGTGTAGCAAAATAACAACTGCATAGTGTAACAACATCACATATAAAAAGAATATCCCCGAAACTCGTGTGAGTTTCGGGG
>CAZYEO010000051.1:0-16240 GCA_964646495.1 uncultured Muribaculaceae bacterium | reverse complement strand
CGCCATAACAGACTATAGGACAACTGTTTATCAAGCAAAGTGTCAAACGTCGGAAAGTAATAAATTCTACATTATATAGAGAATCTGTGGCAAAAAGAATTGAATTAAGAACGAATAATATGATAATGAAGTGTTTTCCCGACCAACTTATGGGAAGTCTGTTAATTAACGCTAACTAAAATGACGGTTGTTAGGATTTTATATTTGTCACCTTATCAACTTTTCTTACCTTTGCGAAAGATTTATACGCGATGGATACAATTACATTTAAAGGGCTTACATTTGAGCCATATATCAAATACGAAGAGATTCAAAAACAGGTGAAACGCGTTGCCGAAGAAATCACCAAAGATTATGGCACTCAAACGCCATTGTTTATATGTGTGCTTAATGGCGCATTTGTGTTTGCGGCTGATTTGTATAGAAATATTGAATTTGAGTCTGAAATTACATTCATTCGCTATAAGTCATAT
Organism: uncultured Muribaculaceae bacterium; assembly: GCA_964646495.1. GTDB lineage: Bacteria > Bacteroidota > Bacteroidia > Bacteroidales > Muribaculaceae > HGM05232. Next base: position 15,767 of record CAZYEO010000051.1, on the reverse strand, counting down.
AGCGGTATGTCATCAACCGGAGATATCAAAGAGATTCTTTCTCTTGATGAAGATATTACCGATAGAGTAGTAGTGATAATAGAAGATATCGTAGATACAGGTCTCACGGCATCTCAACTTATAAAATCGCTTAAAGCAAAGAATCCTAAAGAGGTGAAGTTGGCGACCCTTCTATTTAAGCCCGATTCTCTCACATGTGATTTGAAGCCGGATTATGTGTGCTTCAATATCCCATCGAAATTTATCCTCGGCTATGGGCTTGACATTGACGGATTGGCTCGGAATCTTTCTGAGATATATGTGTTGAGCGAACAAAATAAGGATTTATAATCCGCAAATAAAGGGACGCGAGCAAATTTCGGCTACGTCCCTTTATAATTTATATAACAATTTTCAAAATTCAAATTATCGCAATGTTTAATATTGTAATCTTTGGTGCGCCGGGATCTGGAAAAGGGACTCAGAGCGAGAACCTTATTAAAAACTACGGACTTTATCATATTTCAACCGGTGACGTACTTCGCGACCATATCGCACGTGATACAAAACTCGGGCGTGTTGCCGATAGCTATATCTCACAAGGGATGCTTATTCCGGATGATTTAATGGTAAATATTCTTGCCGATGTTCTCGATGCAAATCCTGAAACAAAAAAAGGTGTGATATTCGATGGATTTCCACGCACAATAAATCAAGCTGAAGAGTTAAAGAAAATGCTTGCTCAACGTGATGCTCAAGTAGACGCAGTAGTAGGGCTTGAAGTTCCTGAAGATGAACTTACAAATCGCTTGGTGAAACGTGGTATTGACTCGGGGCGCAGTGATGATAATCCCGAGACTATAAAAAAACGTCTTGATGTATATCATAAACAGACATCACCTCTTCGCGATTACTATGTAGCCGAAAACAAATACCTTAAAATACATGGTATGGGGTCGGTAGATAGTATATTTGAAGATATCAAAACAGCAATCTCATCTAAGACCGATAAATAATATAATTGTATATTATATAAGAAAACGCCACTTTCATATAATTGAGAGTGGCGTTTAGTCTTATTTTTTTTCGAGTTTATGTATTTGGCTCAAGAATTTGGCTCGATATAAATAAGCTGCGAGTAGCAGGCTCACCGAATATGAATAGAATATACCTGTTTCTTGCCAATCCAATACAAATCCAAAAATATAGGTGGTAGGTAGCCCCACGCACATGAAACTCACAGCAGCTATTACCATCATAGGCATCACGTGTGAAATGCTTCGTAGAGCATTGGCATATACAATTTGTGCGGCATCACCTATCTGATAAAGCACAAGAGGTAGGATAAGGGACATTGCCGATGCTATTACAACAGGATCGGTGGTGAATGCCATTACTACAGATTCTCCGAATATAAGAAAAAGGATACTCACTATTATGGAGATGGCTATTATGATATGACATCCGCACTTTGCAGCAAGTCTTACATGTTCAATATTATTTAATCCGTAATGGTTGCTACCTACGATTGCCATACTCGAAGCAAAACTATAATAAACCATGAATCCGCATGTCCCAAGTGTGAATATAATCTGATAGCTTGCCAACGGAATAGCTCCGAGCCATCCTATCATCACACCACATAGGGCAAAATAACCGGTTTCGAGTCCCATTTGTACGGCTACGGGCCATGATTTCTTAAATACATCTTTGGCTTTTAATATTGATAGCTTCCCTTTGAAAAACCCTTCGCGTATCGATGCATATCTTTTTGAAATAAACAAGAATAATATAATGCTTATGCACATAAATACTCGCGACCCCAGCGTGCTGAGTCCCGCTCCCAATAATCCGAGTTCCGGAAATCCGAATTTACCAAAAATGAGTAGATAATTGAATATAATATTGATAATGTTTGCACTTACTATAAGCCACATTGCCAACGATGTGTGAGTAACCCCGTCGGTAACTTGTCTTAAAACATTGAAAGCAGCTACAAATATAATAGATACCAACATGGTGATGTAATATGTGCGTATCAGTGGGAGCAGCTCCTCTGGCTGTCCCATTATTTCAAGATTGAAATATAAAGCAGTCATTAAGAGGGTGAGGACGATGGAAAGTGTCATATTTAGTATGAAAGCATTCTTTACTGTTTCTCCTATATTAAAATTTTCACCCCGGGCAAAAAGAGAGCTTACTATAGGAGTCAATCCAAAAGAGAATCCTATGCTTAGCATTATGATAAGAGCAAATACGGTATTGACAAATGAAGCGGCAGCGAGTGCATCTGTAGAATATCGTCCTACCATTGCTGTATCGACAAATCCTACTATAATTATTCCTAATTGTCCAAGCATAATTGGGAATCCAAGCCTAATGATAGACTTGTATGTGCGTATATAATGAGAAGGAATCATATAAATGTTGTAAATGATGAAATGATATATACTTAATGATGTACAAAAGGCGTTAAGTTATACTTAACGCCTAAGTAGCCCATAGCAGAATCGAACTGCTCTTTCAAGAATGAAAATCTTGCGTCCTAACCGATAGACGAATGGGCCGAGAATATATAAAGTTTATTCCCTCTTAAGAATAGTGTGCTATCAATTAAGCTGCTTCGAGCTTATTGATTTTACGAGCTAATTTACTCTTAAGATTTGATGCTTTATTCTTAGAGATGATATTCTTGCCAGCAAGACGATCAAGCATAGAGCTTACTTTTACAAAAGTAGCAGTAGCTTCAGCTTTGTCGGTTACTAAGCGGAGACGACGAACGGCTGTACGTGCGCTTTTAGCATAATAACGGTTACGGAGTCTTCTTGACTCTGTTTGACGTATTCTTTTAATTGATGATTTATGGTTTGCCATTTTTAAACCTTAATTTTTTAATAAATGCTTTTTGATTGTAGCCCATAGCAGAATCGAACTGCTCTTTCAAGAATGAAAATCTTGCGTCCTAACCGATAGACGAATGGGCCATTATCGCTTCGTCTCAAAAGCGAGTGCAAATATACGAACAATATTTTGAATTTTCCAAATCCCTGCGATTGAAAAGATAAAAAAGGCGCATTTTTAGAAGATTTTAAATGTTTCTGAGGCAAAATCATGCCTATTTCGGGTTTTAGAGGGCTAAAAAAAATTTCAAATGCACACTTTTTCGTATCTTTGAATTCAATACAATAACGTTTTGCTTCATGTACGAACATATATGTGCAGTCGTATTGCACGTAATTAAATATTCCGATAAGAATTCGATAGTCCATGTACTCACTTCCGAGCGTGGACGAATGTCTTTTTTGCTTCCACAGGGGAGTAGTAAGAGTGCTAAAATGCGTAATGCAATTTTTATGCCTCTTTCCATAATAGAATTTGAAGCACGAATATTGCCTAATAGAGATATTCATACATTTCGCTCACCTCAGTTGATGCTTCCATTGACCGGAATATATGGTGACCCTATAAAAAATGCCATAGCAATGTTTATGGCGGAAATAGTGGAGCGAGGAGTGCAGGGAGGGGAAGAAACCGATTCTCTATATAAATATCTTGTGGGGTCGATTCAACTTCTCGACAAAATAGAGGATGGAAAGGCCAATTTTCATATATGTTTTATGTTTCATCTCGGTGCATTCTTGGGTATACAACCCGATACATATACCTATAAAGATGGATCGTGGTTTGATATGGAAAATGGGATGTTTACTGAATATATGCCTTTGGGTGATAAATCACTACCGCCATCGGAAGCAAAGGTAATCATGTTGTTGTCGAGAATGAATTTTAGTAATATGTATCTTTTTGCATTTAATCGTGTTCAACGAAATGAAATACTTGATTTGATGATAAAATATTACCAGTTGCATAATAGTACAATAGGTTCTCTTAGGTCTCCTGATATACTTAAGCAGTTGTTTGATTAAAAATAAAAAGGTCTCATGCTGCCATGCATGAAACCTTTTATATAATTGTTGAATAATCTCTATTATTAATAGTTTTCGGGTTTCAATTCAAAATATGATTGCGGATGGTCGCACACAGGACATACTGCCGGAGCTGATTTACCAATCACGATATGACCGCAATTGAGGCATTGCCAAATAGCATCACCATCTTTAGAAAATACTGTTTTGCCTTCCACGTTGCTCAATAGTTTACGGTAGCGTTCTTCGTGAGTTTTTTCTATTTTTGCAACACTTTCAAATAAGAAAGCTATGTGGTCGAATCCTTCTTCGCGTGCATCAATAGCAAATTTAGCATACATGTCGGTCCACTCATAGTTTTCGCCATTTGCAGCATCAAGAAGATTTACGGCAGTATCGGCAACAGATCCACCATGAAGTAATTTAAACCAAATTTTAGCATGCTCTTTTTCATTGTTGGCTGTTTCCTCAAATAAATTAGCAATTTGCACAAATCCGTCTTTTTTTGCTTTGGATGCGTAATATGTATATTTGTTTCTTGCCATTGATTCACCGGCAAAAGCTTCTTTTAAATTTGCTTCAGTCTTAGTTCCTTTCAATTCTTTCATAAATATAATAGTTTTGATAGTTAATAATAATGTTTCAAATATAGGGGATTAATTTATAAATTCCCATATTATTTACATAAATTATTAAAACCGATGACAACATTTTTATCTGTTTGTACAAGTGTGAAAAAATGACGTTTATGAATGAGAGACATTAGCTGTCAAATCGTGATTTTTTCGATATTGATGTTCAACCCCTTCCACTACATTAATTATATAATCGCCTAATTTCTCAGCCTCGCATATTATATCCATATAATATATACCCGACTGATATTCATATACTTTATTGTTGATGTTTTCAATGTTTTCGTTGCGAAGTAAATTGCGATAATTATTGATTTCACGTTCTTTGTTGAAATTGCGCAATAAATCGGCTTCGCGCACATTATCGATGTCACGCAATAACATAATCATATCATCCATAGCTTCGCTTACGTGTGCAAACATTCGGTCGATGTTGTGTAGAATATCTTCGGTAAATGTGGCATGCGCGTCCTCTTTTCGTACTATAGTCTTTGCTATATTGAAACAACTATCTGCTATGCTTTCTATTTCGGTGATGATGTTGAGCATGGCTGCAATGCGTAGCTTTCCATCGTAGCTTAATCTTCCATCGGAGGTGTGATTAAGATAATTGGCTATTTCAATCTCCATACGATCGGAAATCTCCTCGTACTTTTCAATACGGCTGTAAAGCTGGCTGAAATCCTCTGTGCCTGGTTTTGTGTGAATTAATGTTTGAACCATATTGAGCATTTTCCCCACACGTTCACCATATACCACTATTTCGCGTTGAGCTTGCGACAAACTAAGCTCTGCTGTGTTCATAATACCTCGAGAAATGAATTTCAATTGGAATTCTTCGTCCTCTTTGTGTTTTGTGCGAATCAAGAAGTTTGTTATTTTCACATAAGCCTCTGTGAACCATACCATAACAAATAGGTTCACTATGTTAAACACCGTGTGAAACATAGATAGCCCGAATGATAAAGCAAATTGCAGGAAGAGGATATGTTTCATTATAGAATTGTCAGCCGGAAGAGTCCCTGCTATTACCTGATTGTAAATAGCCGGATTAGTAGATTCAAGATTGCTACTATATGACATCAATGCAGTAGGATCCCCTTGTCCCAATGCTTCGGTGATCCATATATTGAGATCCACAAATGGGAAAAAGAGAATCATAGCCCAAATAGTACCAAATAGGTTAAATAGAAAATGTCCGAGTGCTGCTTTCTTTGCTGCTATATTTCCGCTCAGTGCTGCGAGAATCGGAGTAATTGTAGTTCCTATGTTGCTCCCTAATACCATGGCACATGCCATGTCAAAGGGAATCCACCCTTTGCTGCTCATTATTAATACTATAGCAAATGTCGCCGATGAGGATTGTATTACAATGGTTATCAATAGACCTACCCCTACAAATAGCAATACACTCAAAAATCCTTTTGAGGTGTATGCCTGCAAAAAGGAGAATATTTCGGGACTTGCTTTAAGATCGGGTACAGACATACCAATGTGTTGCAGCCCTATAAATAAAAAAGAAAAGCCAATCATAAACTCACCTATGGATTTATAATTGCTTTTCTTAGAAAATAAAAGGGGTATGGCAAAACCTATCAGCGGAATGGCAAAGGCATATATATTTACCTTAAAACCGAATATTGATATAATCCATGCCGTTAGAGTAGTTCCGATGTTAGCTCCCATAATAACTGCCATGGATTGTGACAGCGACATTAGTCCGGCGTTTACAAAACTTACAACCATTACGGTCGATGCCGAGGAGCTTTGAATCAAAGCTGTGATGAGAACTCCTGTGAAAACTCCTGTGAAGCGATTTTTTGTCATCGCAGAAAGGATATTGCGCATGCGTTCTCCTGCTACTTTCTGCAATCCTTCGCTCATTACTTTCATTCCGTAAAGGAATAACCCGACTGAGCCTGTCAGCGTTAGAAAGTCCAATAATGAATAGTTCATTTCTTAAATGTGATGTAATATGAATAACATTAGCACCTTGGGTACTTTAATTTAGTTTGCACAAATTTAATGAAAAAGAAAAATAACTAAAAATTTCAGAGTATATTATTTTTGTATTATTTTTATGATTCATAAAAATAATGGATTAATGGAGAATAATTTGAGCATTTTTTGTAAAAACACCGGGCATTATGTTTCGGTGACAGGAGGTGAAACTCTCCTTGATATATACCGCAGAATAAGTGATAAAATAGATATAGAGCCAATTTGTGCTCGTGTAAATAATAAGACTGAAGATTTGCGTTATCCAGTTTTTTCTCCGAAACAGGTAGAATTTTTGGATATTTCATCAAGTTCAGGATCTCGGGTATGCGTGCGATCTCTGTGCATGATGCTTTACAAGGCGATCTGTGATCTATATCCGGGTACGCGCTTACGCATTGAGCACTCTTTAAGTAAGGGGTATTATTGTCGTATTTGGGGGGATAATATAGAAATGAGCGATGAAACTGTAGAGACTATAAAATTGCGCATGAAAGAATTGGTGAAGGAGGATATACCTTTTTATCGCCACGAAAAACTCACTACCGATGTAATCGAGATATTCAGGAAAGCGCAGCTTCATGATAAGGTGCGTTTGCTTGAAACTTCGCACGAGCTATACACCGTGTATTATACACTCGGTGACATTGCCGATAGTTATTATGGCAATCTTGCTCCATCAACCGGTATTCTTAAGACATTTGACCTCATAAAGTATAAAGAGGGAATGTTGCTATTCGGTCCGGATAGAAAGAATGTGAATACTCCATCAGAGTATATTCCCCAGGAAAAGATGTATCGAGCGTTCACCGAACATTTGGAATTTAATCGGGTAATAGGTGTGGCAGATGTTGGTGTGCTCAATGAGGTGGTGAAAGCCAAGAAATCGGCTATGCTTATAAATGTGAGCGAAGCATTACATGATATGATGATAGGGGGGATAGCCGCACAAATAGCTGAACGATTTAATAATGGTGGTGCGCGAGTAGTGCTTATTGCCGGTCCATCATCATCGGGAAAAACCACCACTACCAAGCGTCTTGCAATACATCTCATGACAAATCTTATAAAGCCAAAGATGCTCTCACTTGATGATTATTTTCTGAATAGGGAAAATTCTCCGCGAGATGAAAAAGGTGAATATGATTATGAATCATTGTATGCGCTCGATTTACCTGAATTTAATAAGGATCTTAATAAGATGTTGAGCGGTGAAACTGTGAAAATGCCATCCTATGATTTCGAGCATGGGTGCAGAGTATATAAAGGAAACACGCTTAAACTTGAGAATGATAATGTATTGCTTATTGAGGGGATACATGGTTTGAATCCTGAACTAACATCCACAATTCCGGAATCACAAAAATTCAAAGTTTATGTTTCCGCTTTGACATCGCTCTCGATCGACGACCATAATTGGGTTCCATCTGCCGACAATAGATTATTGCGCCGTATAATACGCGACTATAAATATAGGGGGGTAAGTGCTGCTCAAACTATAATGCGCTGGCAAAGTGTGCGTGACGGTGAAGAAAAATGGATATTTCCATATCAAGAGAATGCAGATGCAACATTCAATTCTTCATTGATATTTGAATTGGGAGTGATGAAAGATTTTGCTGAAAATATATTGAGGCAAGTTCCTCATAATATTCCCGAATTTGCCGAGGCATATAGATTACGTACCTTTTTGAGCTATTTTGATCCGATAAGTGAAAAGGATGTGCCATCCACAAGTCTATTACGCGAGTTTTTAGGTGGAAGTAGCTTCCGATATTAATAATAAATAGAATAATGAAGAAAAAAACAATGCTTGAGCTTCAGCGTATAGATAACACTGAGTTCAAGAAAATTCCAAAAATACCTTTGGTGGTAATTCTTGACGATATTAGGAGTCTGAATAATATAGGATCTGTATTTCGCACAGCCGATGCTTTCTTGATTGAGCATATATATTTGTGTGGAATAACAGCATCACCACCACACCCCGATATACACAAAACTGCGCTTGGAGCGGAAGATTCGGTGGCATGGAGCCATGAAAAAGATGTGATGGATGTTATTCATAGATTAAAAAAAGATGGTTACACTGTATGTGCCATAGAGCAGGTGCAGAATAGTGTGGATCTTATGAATTTGGAGTTGGAAGATAATATGAGATACGCCATAATACTCGGTAATGAGGTTAAAGGTGTGGCGCAATGTGCCGTAGATGCAAGTGATATGAGTATTGAAATACCTCAATGTGGCACTAAGCATTCCCTAAATGTATCAATATCAGCAGGGATAGTGATGTGGGAGTTTTTCCGTCGATTGAAGTAAGAATATTACAATAAAGTATAATATGCACGTCCTATAAGGAATAATCATTAATTTTGTAGTCAGAAATAAATGATAATCAGAATGAAGAATAGCTGCTTAAGAGAATTTTTTAATGGGAGATATGGGGCTTTAGTAAGTAATCTTACTTTAGCTCTATTGTTTTTTACAATAGAAAGAGCAGTTTTCCTTATAACTAATTTCAGCTACTATTCGGCTAATTTCACGTTGGCTCTTGGGTGGGATATGTTTAGAGGTGGTTTGGTGTTTGACCTATCCACGATGGTATATCTTAATTCGTTGTACGTATTATTGGTACTATTTCCGTTGCATTACAAGGAGACGAGAATATATCATAAAATAATAAAATGGATTTTTATATCAGTGAATGTCTTTGCGATGTTGTTAAATTTAGGTGATGCAGTATATTTCCAATATACAGGGCGTCGCACTACATCCAGTGTATTTTCTGAATTTGGAAACGAAGGTAATATTTTCGGCATCCTTATGCGTGAAATGTTCTCTCACTGGTTGCTTTTGCTGATTTTTATAATATTGGTGTATCTTCTTATACGACTTTATCGCACTCCTAAAATTAAACCAATAGATAATTTGTGGAAATACTATATTGGTAATATTGTGATATTGGCTTGTATCGTGCCTATATGTGTAGCAGGTGCTCGTGGAGGAGTGGATAGAACCACTCGCCCAATCACCCTAAGTAATGCCAATCAATATGTGAATCGTCCGGCAGAGGCGGCTGTAGTGCTAAATACTCCATTCTCGATGTTGCGCACCATTGGTAAAACTAATTTCACCAACCCTGAATATTTCAGTGCAGAAGAGTTGGAAGAGATATACACCCCTCTCCACATACCGGATACTACAAAAGGGTTTAAGCCCAAGAATGTGGTGATATTCATTCTTGAAAGTTTTAGTAAGGAATATATGGGATTTTTTAATTCCGAATTGGATAATGGAACTTATAAGGGATATACTCCATTTATGGATTCTATTGCTTCTCAATCTTTTACATTTAAATATTCTTTTGGAAACGGCAGAAAAAGCATTGACGGTATGCCTTCAGTTCTTTCCGGCATACCAATGTTTATCGATCCATTTATCCTCACATCGGCTTCAATGAATAGCATTACAAGTATTGCCGGAGAATTAGATAAAAAGGGTTATCATACGGCGTTTTTTCATGGTGCGCCCAATGGGTCGATGGGATTTCAGGCATATTCACGCACGAGTGGCTTTCAGGAATATTATGGGAAATCGGAATATGATGCTCGCCACGCTGGGAATAATGATTATGATGGTGTGTGGGCAATATGGGATGAACCGTTTTTTCAATTTTATAATGAAAAGATAAGTGAGTTTAAACAGCCCTTTATGACAGCTCTTTTCAGTGCTTCGTCACATGACCCATTTGCCGTGCCCGAAAAATATAAGGATAAATTTCCCGAAGAGGGTGGATTGCAAATTCATAAATGTGTGAGATATTCCGACTTTGCTCTCCGTCAATTTTTTGAAAAGGCAAAGCACGAGGATTGGTTTGATAATACCTTGTTTGTGTTTACAGCCGATCATACTAATCATGCTATTCATGATATTTATAAATCCGATTTGGGGGTATATAAGATACCCATTATTCTATATGCACCGGGCGACAGCACGCTCAGAGGATATGATACCGAGAAAATAGCGCAGCAGATTGATATTATGCCCACGGTGTTGAGTTATTTAGGCTATAACAATCCTTATATATCTTTTGGGTCGGATTTGCTCACAGTAGGAGCTTCCGACACTTGGGCTGTGAATTATCTTGGCGGGATATATCAATTTATAAAGGGTGATTATATGTTGCAATTCGACGGCTCTAAAGTGCTGGCAGTTTATAGATACAAAACCGATCCGTTGCTCAAACATAACGAGCTCGATACTATTCCAAAAGATATATTAAAGAATATGGAACGTCAATTGAAGGCTATAATTCAACAATATATGACTCGAATGCAAAACGATAACTTAACCGTGAAACAAAAAAACGATAATGAATAATTCAATATCCATAATTACAGCTATATATAATCAGTTGGCAATGAATAAGATATTTTGGGAATATCTTATTAGATATACAACCATGACGTTTGAACTTATTGTGATTGATAACGGATCGACTGACGGAAGTAGAGAATTTTTTGAGAAACTTGCGAAAACTCATGATATTACTGTAATATCCAATGGTGATAATTATTCATATCCACATTGTCAGAATCAAGGGATAAAAATAGCTAAATATGATATTTTGGCATTTTTAAACAATGATATATTAGTATCGCCAAAATGGGATTTGCGGATAGCACAATGTATCGGAATAAACGGATTTGAAGTACTTTCGCTTAGTAGTACCGACAGAATGTACGATAAAAAAGTAACTAAGGCTTTGCAACACAAATGGAAACGGATAAAATATCCGCTCCGGACACTATTCGGGCAGAAATTATTCTCTTTGCGATTGATGAAATGTATGTGTTTTGGCAATTGGGAGAAATATTGCGAGAATATATACGACAAGTATGGAAACTCTCTCACCTATGGATTTTCGGGGTCTGCAATAATTATGTCACGTAAAGCCATTGAAATTTTCGGAGGCTGGGATATTACACAACAGGGTGCAGATTTTGATATGATGATGCGCACCCTTATACGCTATAAGGCAGAAGGGGATGTGAAACCATGTGCAATAGTAAATGGCATCTTTCATCATCATTTTCGCAGAGTGTCGGCAAAAGCAGTGTATCCACCATTCGTAGATAGAGATAATCTGGTGTCGTTTGAAAACAAATGGGTAGACTCACCAAAGATGAAACAGAGATGCTTTGATATAGTCAAATTTATGGATATAGAATGTGGAGTGGATTTTGACAGTGATTACTCCTTGAAGTTGCCCGATGAAATATAGAATTTAATATGTATATAAAAAAATTACAATTCCACACCAACGTTTATTTTGCCACGCTATATCAGCTTGGGGTAATGATGGTGTTTATGCAGATTACGAGGCTAATATTTTTCTTTTTTAATCAGGATATGTTTTCCGGTATATCCGGTAATGGCATTTTAATGGCTTTCTTGGGCGGATTGCGATTTGATCTTACTGCCGTATGTTATATAAACATACCATTTATTTTGATGCGTATCCTCCCTTTTCATTTTGTGTATGGAAAGCGATATTGGTGTATTACTAATTGCATATATGGAATATTCAACTCCATCGGGCTGTTGATGAATATTGCCGATACTCCATTTTATCGATTTGTGAATATGCGCACGCAAGCTGTATTTATTTCTGAGATATTTCAAGATGGAAACACTTTGGATGTGCTTATGGGTCATCTGAAACATGGGTGGATATATATTCCGTTTGTGATAATATTTATAGCATTGTTTGTGTGGATTGCTACCCGGGTAGCTCCCCAACCGATACGATGGGTTTCGGATAAAAGACGCATTATAGTGAAAATCATCCTATTCCTGTTTTTCACCGGGCTGACAGTGCTTGGTATTAGAGGAAACATACAAGCTGGCTATCCAATAAGTGTATCAGATGCGGTGTTATATACCTCGCGCAATAAGGATGTGAATTTGGTGCTCAACACACCATTTTCCATAATTCGCACGATAGGAAAGGATAATACGCTTCCGGCGTTAGTATATTATTCGTCGGATGAATGTGAGAAAATACTCCCGGCTGTGCAATTACTCTCAGATTCTATTCCCGGAATGACGGGCAAAAATGTGGTGATAATCATATTGGAGGGAACAGGGTCGTCATTTATCCGTTCAATTAATAAATATGCTGATTCTTACCCTACAACCACCGAATATTCATTGACACCATTTCTGGATTCGTTGGTGTCCAAGTCGCATGTGATGCTCAATGCTTATGCCAACGGCAGGCGGTCGAGCGCTGGAATAACTTCGGTTTTAGGAGGATTTCCTGCTCTCGATCCATTTGTGTATATGCTTTCTCCGTATGCACAGAATGAAGTGGATGGGGTTGGTACGCTTTTAGGGCAAAAAGGATATTCATCGGTGTTTTTTTGTGGCTGCAATCAGGGATCGTATGCTTTCGGTGCAATGTCGATGGCATTCGGCTACAATAGGTTTGTGGATAGAGTAGCATATATGAAGGATAAAGGGGATGTGGATTATGATGGAAGTTGGGGGATATTTGATGATGCAATGTCGCGATATATGTTGAACGAACTCAATGCCATGAAGCCCCCATTTATTGCTTCATGGTTTACTCTTAACACCCACGGTCCATTTAAAATACCTGATAGTTATGATGGCAAATTCAAGTCACCCAAATCCACAATGGAAAATACAGTGGAATATATAGATGATGTGCTTCATGATTTTTTTGCAGATGCTTCGCGAGAGGAATGGTATCACAACACAGTATTCTTAATTACTGCCGATCATGGATCGTTGGTTGAAGGTGAAGATTTTTATAACTCACCAAATACACTATATAAAATTCCATTAATCATATATACACCCGATGGGTCGATAAAACCTCAAATTGATTATACTGTGACATCTCAAATCGATGTAGCACCTACTATACTCGATATATTAGGGTATGATAATTCGTTTGTGGCACTTGGTAGTAGCGTATTTGATAAAAATAGGTTGCATTATGCTGTGAATATGGTAAATGGGTATTATCAGATTATTGAGGATGATTATTTGTTGCAATTTGATGGTGTAAAACCGGTATCACTATTTAATAAAGAGGATGATCCTATGCTCACAAAAAATATATTAGCATCAAATTCTCGGCAGGCGAATGTTATGACCGCTCATATAAAAGCATTTCTACAGCAATATACCTCGCGAATAACTCAGAATAGGATGTCGATCAATACCACTTATAGAAAATGAAAGAAAAAGGGTTCACAAGCAAAAAAGAAGCTATAAAGAAGTGGCTAAGTCGATTCTCATTCAAAACCGGGATAATTGTACTGGCTTGTTGTATACCATTTTATATACTATCCTTTGTTCAAATGCTGTTGCCGATAAGCGTAGGGGCAAAAACAGTGTTGTGGGTGATACTTTATGGGTTGGCAAAGACTACACAATATGCCGGACTCGCAATAATCGGGGCAGAAGGGGTAGTAAGAATAAAAAAATGGTGGAAATCAAGAAAAAAAGATAGTTGAGTTGTATTATATGTAGAGTATAAATATATAATTACTATTCCATGCATGAATTATCGCTCGCAATGAGTGTGATGAAAATCGTCGAAGATGAGGCGCGTAAAAATGATTGTAACGATGTCTCTAAAATAGAAATAGAGATAGGTACACTTTCCGGGGTTGAGGTTGAGACCTTTAGGGCGGCTATCGATGCTGCTCTGAAATCATCATTTTACCAAAATGTAGAGGTTGATCTTAATGTGGTTACTGCTTTGTCGAAATGCTATGAATGCGGAGCTGAATTTACACCTGTTTATGTGATGGATCATTGCCCTAAATGTAATAATTTCCCTACCGGAATAATACGAGGAAAGGAATTTAGAGTAGTCGCTATCACATTTCGCTGACCACCTATTTTTTGAGAGTCTTATCTATGAATTTTCTATCATATCCGTCGATAACCCTCGATACATCAAAATAAAATTCTGATGGTGTTTTACTGCTTTGTGGCTCAATCAACAGCTTGTCGATTGATTCCCCTACGGTTTCGTGTCCTTTAACCACGTGGTTCATAAAATTGAGCAGAGCATATTCGTTAGATGGTGAAATTACACTCCATGGTTTTTCTTGAGTACCGGCTCCCGATGACATTATCGCAGCAATAAGGTGCTTGAGTCTATATTGCCAAATTGAAGCTCTTGCATTCTTCTTCTTCTCCTTCAATGCTATGATATAAAAAGTCATCTGACGCAGATCAAATGGATTGTCTTCAAGGGATAATTCTGCATATTTCATTATAGTGTCGCACTCTGCATTGGTGTGCTTTTTTTTGAAGTACAGAGGTTCTATTACATCCGAAAATTCTGATTTGCGATAGGGGTTGTAATCCTCTTGAAAAGAGTAACCGTAGTATAGATGACGATATTGTTCAAGATTCATTATCGTATCATTACTTCGATACATTTTCATGAGGGTAGGGAAATAATATTTTGAATTAGGGTTTTGGGTTTCTGTGCGTATGCTATCGAAATTGGGCTTTATTGACATGAATTTCTCAGCAGCATTCATGTTGAGTCCAACGCATATACATATTATAAATATCAATAGAAATGAGAGTACTCTTTTCATATAAAACAAAATTAAAACGTTCTGATGTAGGGGCTAACAATTATTTAATGTATTGTTCTATAATAATTCCCACCATTGATACAACGATCAAAATGTGAATGCCCTTAGCACAAAAGTAACTAATAAAATTGGATGCTGAAAATAATAGAGGTCTCCCTTTAGGAGTTTTAGCAAATGCAAATTGTGCAATAATAGTGCCTATCCACGCTGCAGCGACCATGAAATGTTCACCTAACGCAATGCCGATTAGCATTCCGGCAATGGTTCCGATTAATAAATATACATTCCCTAAGTGGAAACGTGAGTCCTCTTTTCGTTGCAAAAAATTAACTCCCAATACCAATAGAGTTATTATACCCCAAAAAATCAGCGTGTTTTGATCGATCCAAATGATGTGCGACCATTTGAAAAACCACATGCCGAAATATGTAAATAATGAGCCTGGTAATATGGGACGAATGCAGAAATATAATCCTGCACACAAACACAATATTCCAAATATTATATATACTGTTGCTCCCATAACAAGGTTTTTTTATTTTTATATAACATTTATTGCACCCATTTATTTC
>CAZYEO010000050.1:0-16485 GCA_964646495.1 uncultured Muribaculaceae bacterium | reverse complement strand
TCTTTGATCCGATATAATGATTTTATAGAGATATGGTACAACTTATATATACCTGTTACAAAAGTATATAAATATTCGCTCAATAAAATAATAATAATTGTAAAATTGGCTTAAATCATTAAAATGCTTTATTTTGAGCCTTATTTCATATATTGCAAAATATATACTACAAGTCGTATGATAGTTATAGGGATTCCGGGTGAGCAAAAAGGTGAATTTTTTGTTATTTTATTTGAGATGATTTATTGAATAGCGATAATAATATGAATATGAGGCTGTGGAGTATTGATTTTAGGTATCTTGATAGGGTAGGGCTTGTGGCTCTTTGGCGCGAGGCTCTGCTGGCACGAGCGGTTTTGTTGGGGCAAACCCGTGGATATAGGTCTCATCCACAACTTAAACGGTTTTTGCTCGCAAATAATCCTGTTAATTCTATTGATATGTATATCAATCATATTTATCAAGAGGCAAAACGTAGGGGGTATAATTTTGACCCATCAAAGGTTAATTTCAAAGCTACTCATCCACCTATTCCTTTAAGGAAAGGACAGATTGTGTATGAGTTTAATCATCTGATGGAAAAGCTTCGGAATAGAGATTTTTCTCGTTATCAAGAATTATTGAAGGAAACGGAGGTGAAATCTTGTAAAATATTTGCAATTATAGAGGGGGGAATCGAGCCATGGGAGAAATTAAAACTATAGGCATAACCGGTGCATCCGGGTTTATCGGGCTTAATCTTTCGAGATGGCTCCAGTGGGCTGGCTATTCAATTGTAGAGTTGAATAGAGATGTCTTGGAGAATGGAAATGATAGATTGCAGTCAAAGATTGACTGTTGTGATGCTGTGATTAATTTAGCCGGAGCTTCTATTAATAAACGTTGGACTAAACAATACAAAAAACTGCTAATATCGAGTAGAGTAGATGTGACAAAAAAATTGGTGAGTGCCATAAATAAAAGTCAAAGTGTAAAGTTGTTAATTTCTACATCTGCTGTGGGTATCTATCCCTCGAGTGGATGTCATGATGAGAGTTGTACCACTACATCCGATAGCTTTTTGGGTAAATTGTGTGTGAGTTGGGAAGCTGAGGCAAGAAATGTGAGACCCGATATAAGGTGTGTAATTGCTCGATTTGGAATAGTGATGGCGAAGCATGGCGGTGCTTTCGATGAGATGATAAAACCATATCGCTTGGGTATAAATGCCACATTAGCCGAACCTCAAAACTATACCTCATGGATAGATATTGATGATCACATTAGAGCCATACAATTTATAATCGAAAACGATAATTTGGCAGGTG
This sequence comes from uncultured Muribaculaceae bacterium, assembly GCA_964646495.1. Lineage (GTDB taxonomy): Bacteria > Bacteroidota > Bacteroidia > Bacteroidales > Muribaculaceae > HGM05232. The sequence goes on along the minus strand of CAZYEO010000050.1, from coordinate 15,178 downwards.
TTTTTAATCTTACTGCCCCTAATCCATTTAATCAAATGGAATTGGCACACGCTCTGAGTGGATACTATAAAACCTATATGAGGCTAAATATGACCCCTTTACTTCTTAAAATACTAATGGGTGAATCCTCAGAATTACTTACACTTAGCTCATGTGTGAAACCTCAAAGATTATTATCATCTGGATTCATGTTCAAAACGCTGACTATTAGTGATTTTTTGAAGAAAATTTATCCCCCGATATAATCATAAAAAACTTCACCATATCATAGTTTATTGAGAGAGCAACTGTTATGTTTAATGCGCGTGAAAATGCGCAATGTACTTATAATTTGCGTAAGTATGAATAATATGCTAAGTTTGTGAAAAATCGGATGAAAAGTGTCTATATCTCGATTGTACTAAATTATAATAATATAAAATACATATAAAATACATATAAAATGAATAAGTCAAATATATTAAAAGTGCTGTTGGTCGTAGGGTTAATGGTAGTCACCGGTGTAGTAGTATATCTTTGCTCAAAAGGGGACTCACCTGAATCGGCTGTGCTACAAAATATTATGACTCGCACCAGCATACGTTCCTATCAAGATCGTGAGGTTGAAGATTATAAAGTGGAAAAACTATTGCGTGCAGCAATGGCAGCCCCCACAGCTCGCAATAAACAACCATGGAAATTTATTGTGATAAAAGATAAGCAAACTCTTAAAGCCATTTCCGACCATTTCAGTACCATGAGAATGGCGCAGCATGCTCCAATGGCTATTGTAGTGTGTGGAGACATGGAGCAAGCCTTGTCGGGCGATGCTCGTGCATATTGGGCACAAGATGCTTCGGCAGCCACTGAAAATCTTCTTTTAGCTGCACATGCTATGGGTTTGGGCGCAGTGTGGTGTGGCATTTATCCTATACAAGAGCGAGTTGCCACTCTCAAGGAGCTATTAAAATTGCCCACAAATATTACTCCATTGAATGTGATTCCTATAGGTTATCCTAATGAAAATCCTACGCCAAAGGATAAGTGGAAGCCTGAAAATGTGCATTATGAATTGTGGGGACAAGTAAACTCATAACTCCCAAAACATTGATACTGCTAACCAAGTGTAAGGGTATCTCATATTTTATAAAACAGAATTATTAAAAAGATACCTAAAAACGTTTCTGTTATTATATACACAATGGAAATGTGTGCAATCATGATTTGCAAACTATAAAATGATAAGGATTGTAGTCTTTACGAATAAATTGGGTCGAAATGGGATGGAATGATATATTTGCGGATTGGAATCCTTGGCATGGATGTACGAAGGTGAGTCCCGGGTGCAAATATTGCTACGTGTATAGGCAAGATAAGATGTATGGTGCGGAGCGAAGTAGCAGCGTCGTTACTCTCAATGCCGATTTTCATAAACCGATTAAGCGCAAACGTGATAATAGCTACAAGATACCATCGGGAATGGTGGTTTTTACTTGCTTTACATCTGATTTTTTGGTGGAGGGCGCAGATGATTGGAGAGCCGAGGCGTGGGTTATGATACGTGAGCGAAGCGATTTGACGTTTTTCTTTTTCACCAAACGTATTGATCGTTTTATGGATTGTGTGCCCGATGATTGGGGCTCGGGCTACGATAATGTAATGGTAGGGTGCACTGTGGAGAATCAAGAGATGGCAGATTTTCGCCTACCGATTTTCAATGATTTACCCATAAAACATAAATCGATTATAGTTGCTCCCCTCCTGGGGTATATAGATCTATCTCTATATCTTAATAATGCTATTGAAGAGGTGTCGGTAGGGGGTGAATCGGGTGTGGAAGCTCGACTGTGCGATTATGATTGGATTCTTGACCTGCGTCGGCAATGTGTTGAAAACGATATTCCATTTCGCTTTCATCAAACAGGAGCCAGGCTCTTAAAAGATGGCAAACTTTATCGCATACGTCGCCAATTCCAAATTTCGCAAGCCAATAAAGCAGGCATAAATTATCGTATAGGCAAAGACCACAAACCTGAATAATACAAATTATCTCCCCCATATATGTTGTATGGAGAAATATCCCATTTAACTACAGCTAAAACCATCTTATTTTTCGGAATATAATGAAGGCGAGTGTAGATAGAAGGATGGATATTCCTACAATAATGCCAAAGGCATATGGTATACCATCGATGTGTACATCGACGTTCATGCCGTAGAAACTTGCAATCAATGTTGGAACCATAAGGATAATGGAGATACTGGTCATGCGTTTCATTATAGTGTTCACATTGTTGGATATAATAGAGGCAAATGAACTCATAGTGCCTGCCAAAATATCGCTGTAGATATTAACCGTTGTCGAAGCCTGACGCAATTCAATCACCACATCCTCTACGAGGTCTTGATTATGATAGTTTTGTTCATTGAATATATTTCGCAGTTTGCCTATTATTACTTCATTGCCACGGATTGATGTATTGAAATACACCAGAGTTTTCTGAAATTTCATCAATTTATGCAGATCCTCGTTGCGTATGCTTTTTTCCAACTCCTTTTCGGCGGCTGCCACATTGATATTAATCTGTTTCAGATACTTCAGAAACCACACTGCCGATGAATATACTAATCTTAGGATTAACTCATACTTGTTGCGAACTTTAAGCCCCTTGATAAGCGAATGATTAATGAAATCGGGAATCATCTCGGTGTTGTAGTAGCACAGGGTGATAATAATGTCGTTGTTGGTGATAATGCCGAGCGGGATTGTGGAATATGGAGCACCACGTTCTTGGCGCATAGGGATGCGTATTATCGTGAGCATCCATTCATCGTTAATGTCTATGTGAGGACGTTCGTCGATATCGGCAATATCTTTCAGGAAGGTATCAGGAACTTTCATTTCTTGCGAGAGGAATCGGAAATCGTCTTCATCAGGATTCTCCACATTCACCCAGCAGTTGGGTTTCCATTCGGGTTTTTCAACAAACCCGGCTTCATTGAAAAGATATTTTCTCATATCGCAGGTGTCTCAAATTGTAATATGGTGTAAAAATACAAAAAACGATCAATGGATAAAGCATGAACAACTCAAATTTGTGAAAAAAGGGTCGAAATTATAATTTGTTGAGTAAAATGATTAAGTTTGCATATATAAAACTTATACTACGATGTTATGATCAGACTTAATGTTTTTATTCAAGTAAGCGATGAAAATCGCGATGCAGTTATTGATGCAGCTAAGGAGCTAACAGCAAAATCATTGCAAGAACCGGGATGTGTAGCCTATGACATGTTTGGTAGTCTCACGCGAAATAATGTGTTTATGATATGCGAGACATGGAAAGATGAATTATCTCTTGAAGCTCATGAAAAGAGTGAGCATTTTGCTACTTTAGTGGGGCGCATGCAGTCGCTTGCACAAATGAAGTTGGAAAAATTTAATTTTTAATTCCCAGTATTTTATCGGGATATAATAAATGCTTGATTCTCAAAATTTCGAGAATCAGGCATTTTTGGCAGTATAAATATCTTTGATTACACTCATGTAATTATAATTGACCGAGTAGCATAGCATTATTTTTATTTTGGGGTTGGACGGATTTGAAGTATCTTTGCATAGGCTTGCTATGCAGGCAATAACGAATAGTAAATTCAAAAATATAATAATATGACTGTAGTAGATAGATTTTTACAGTATGTAAAGTTTGACACACAAAGTGATGAACTTACAAAATTGTGGCCCTCAACACCGGGGCAAATGATTTTTGCACAACATCTTGAAAAGGAATTAAAGGAAATGGGACTTGAGGATATTACGCTCGACGAAAACGGGTATCTGATGGCTACACTTCCTGCAAATACTCAGGACGATGTGCCTACAATCGGATTTATTGCGCATCTCGACACATCTCCCGATATGTCGGGGCATCACGTTACACCACGCATTGTAGAAAATTATGAAGGTGGTGACATTGTGCTTAATGCAGAGAAAAATATAGTACTTTCTCCATCTAATTTCCCAGAGGTGGAAGATTATAAAGGTCAATCGCTGATAGTGACCGATGGAAATACATTACTTGGAGCCGATGATAAAGCCGGAATAGCCGAAATAATTACGGCTGTGGATTATTTGAAGCATCATCCCGAAATAAAGCATGGGAAAATTCGTATTGCTTTTAATCCGGATGAGGAAATTGGACAGGGGGCACATAAATTCGATGTGGAAAAATTCGGTGCAGAATGGGCTTATACAATGGATGGTGGAGCTATAGGTGAATTGGAGTATGAAAATTTCAATGCAGCCGTAGCAAAGATTACATTCGAGGGTCGCAATGTGCATCCCGGATATGCAAAGCATAAGATGATTAACTCTATCCGCATTGCTAATCAATTCATTATAATGCTCCCTCGATGGGAAACTCCTGAGCACACTGAGGTGTATGAAGGATTCTACCATTTGGTAGGGATTGAGGGAACTGTGGAAAAAACCGTGCTTACATATATTGTGCGCGATCATGATAGCGACCGCTTTTTACGTCGTAAAAAAGAATTGGAGCATTTGGCTCGCAAGATAAATAATGAATTTCCCGATTGTGCAAGTATTGAAATAAAAGATCAATACTATAATATGCGCGAAAAAATAGAACCAGTGATGCACATCATCGACCTTGCAGAGAAAGCAATGGAAAATGTAGGTGTACCTCCCAAGGTGCAACCAATTAGAGGTGGCACAGATGGTGCTCAATTGTCGTTTAAAGGGCTTCCTTGTCCCAATATATTTGCAGGAGGACTTAACTTCCACGGACGTTTTGAGTTTGTTCCTATTCAATCGATGGAAAAAGCTACTCAGGTAATAGTAGAAATAGCAAGATTAGTGGCACAAAAATAAATTGCGCCTTCAGTGAAAACTCTAATTGTAATAACCGGTCCTACAGGAGTAGGGAAAAGTGATGCCGCCATTGCCATAGCGAAGCGATTGAATACAGAGATAATATCGGCAGATTCGCGCCAGATTTATAAGGGCATCCCGATTGGATCGGCTACTCCGGATATTACCCAACTCAAAGCAGTGAAACATCATTTCATTGCAGAGCTTGAGTTGGGTGAATACTTTAGCGCAGCACAATTTGAAGACGAATCCTTGAAACGATTGGAAACGATCTTTGCCACTCATGACTATGCAGTGGTGAGTGGTGGCTCTATGATGTATGTGGATGCATTGTGCAAGGGTATAGATCAAATCCCTACTATTACCCCGGATATACGTGAAGCTGTAATCAGAAAGTATAACGAAGATGGAATATCAGCAATCGATGCCGAACTCCTTATGCGTGATCCGGAATATCATGCTATAGTCGATAGGAATAACCATAAGCGCGTAATTCATGCAGTAGAGATATGTAGACAGGTAAATGGCACATATACATCTCTTCGTACTGGAAAAACGAAGCAACGCCCATTTAAAATAATAAAAATAGGTCTTAATATACCGAGAGATGAATTATTTGATAAAATAAATAGACGCGTGGATGTAATGCTGGAGCGTGGGCTTGAAGCCGAAGCAAGAAGCGTGTATCATTTGCGAAATCTTAATTCATTGAATACCGTTGGATATAAAGAGATGTTTTCATATTTTGATGGTACACTTGATCTTGCCACTGCAACCGAAAAGATAAAACGAAATACGCGCGTATATGCCAAAAAACAACTTACATGGTATGCGCGAGACCCAGATATGATATGGATTACCCCCGATGACGCTCATAATTGGAGTCCGGAAGCAATTTTGTAGGTTATAAGCACTATATATCAAAAAGCGGATAATTCACTTTAATAAAGGAATTATCCGCTTTACGTTTATATTTGGATAGGCTATTGTGGGTTATAATCCCATTCGAGCCATAGGTTATTTACGAAAAGAACGCTACTTGAACCACCGGTGAAAAAATCGCCATATTTACTTGCTGAACATACAATTACAACATATTTTGGTACTCGGCTGGTACTACGATATTCAAGATCGATTGTAAATTCAGTGAATGAAACGACATTTTTCCCTTGATTAAGCTCACCATAGGCAATTACAGCATCCGAATTTTTGTCAAACAACTGTTGATCTTTTGGATTTGTACGGATTTCGTAGGGCGCATCCCAGTCTGTGAGCGCCATATATATTGATGCCGTATCGGGCTGCCCTTTCATATGAGTGAGATCGGACGATGTGTAATTGATAGGTGAAGATGAATATTTATAATAACCTTTAAGTCGGGTAGGGCGACCAGCAAATGGGCGACCGAAATTTAATATACCATTAGTGCCATCGACTCTAATAAATTCACCCGTGAAAAGATTTCCGGCAGCTAATTTTCCTATCATTCCTATTCCTACAAATTTAGTTTGAAGCATAGCAGAATATCCCGGTGCGCCATTCCAAGTTTCGGTAGATGGGATTGAATTACTTTCGCCCAAAGTTGATGCACCTTTATTACCGGTGTCCCAGAATGGTGTGCCACCTTCTGCCCACGGATTCCACACTTTTCCATTTTTCCACCATTCATTGAGCATTGCATTCGGAATTTCCAAATATCGTCCGGTGGCAACGGTTACTTCATTCCCATATATTCCATCAGATATAGCCCTTACAGTGTAAGAAGTAGATGGATCCAAATGTATTATTCGTGCATAGAAAGAACCACCCTTAGTAGTAATCCATTCAGCAGGAACGTCAATCCATTCAGTAGCAGTTAATTTTTTATATTGAAAACCATTCGGTTTACCCTCTTGTCCTGTACCGTAAGCCCATATCACGTTAGTCCAAGCATCCACTTTCGATGTAGCAACATTTACATCGCTTTGAGATACATATATTGTCCATATTTCGGTGATGTCAAAATATTTTACAGTAACATTTACAGGAGAACTGAAATCCACTACCTGTCCCACCAAATAGGGTGTAGTGATTGCAATGCTCGGACCGAGTTTCATTGTGTTTACTGTTATTTCTTTCAAGTTGATACTCTTTGGTACCTCCACAACTACTTTCTTTGTTTCAGCATTTATGATTGAAGCCCCTATTTGTCCTGTAACTGTGAAAAATCGATCAATAGGTTGTTCAGCTTTGATAGTCCATTCATATTCCTGATATAATTTAAGCGTAACTTTTACCTCATTGTTTAGGTTTAAAGTTTCCGATAAATCGGGTGATACTACTTCGCCCCCTTCAGTTAAAGAGTATGCTTTTACCACAACTTTGCTGATGTCCACATCCTCGCCAAGATTCAGAGTTATAGTTCTTGATTTAGTGTCGATTTCGGCTGCTTTTGTTTGTCCCTCTACCTCAAAAGTCAAGAAATCAACTTGAATTTGAGGATACGGAATATCATTCACAATACATCCGTTAAGATGAAGCAATATAGCCGATAATAGCATTGTTTGAAGTAACCCTTTGATATTTAAGCGGAATTTCATTGTTTTTGCTCCTATATATGAACGGCAATGCCGAAGTTAATGTTGAAGATGTTGAATTTGAAGTCAGCTCCGCTTGAAATGCGAGAGCCTTCGTCTACATTGTTTGTTGTTTGAGATTCTTTCTTGAAATATAACCCAAATACACCAAATGAGATGTTGAAACTAACATAGTCTTGAATAAATACGCACAATCCAGGTGAAAAACTTAGTCTCCCCTCGGTGGTAATGGTACGTGTGTCACGAGGCTCGTTATTGTATTTTCTGCGAAAACTACCATTTCCGCTGGCAAAAGCTAAATCAACTTCATTAAATATTGCAAAACGTTTATCACGTCCCAATCCCAAATAATGACGATAGAAAATAGATGCAGAATAAGACTCGGTGTGGTAAAGTACATCAGAAATCTTAAAATTAAGGTCATCACCGAAATCCATGCTTATATTTGACAAATCTGCCTTATTACGGATATATCCCAAACGCATACCAATAGCTTGGTTGTTTCTGAAAAAATATGAAATATATGGCTTTAAGGAGAACATACTCCCTTTGAAATCAAGATCAGTTAGTATTTTAAGCATTTGCATATCGGATGCATCAAATTCTCCATATGATGCAGTGAGACCGAATGACCATTGACCTTTTGGTATGAATAAATAATTGAACAATCCACGGTCGTATCTACCAAAATTTTTTTCAGGTATTATAATACTAACTGTGTCATGCCCAACAATTATTTTATCCTTCATTATATCCTCTTGGATAAGTTGAGGCGATACTGTTGTGTCGGATTCAGATATGATATGCGATGTGCTTTTTTCCACAATTGTTACCACATCTTCCTGATTACCTTCTGTAGCTGAGACATTGATGGAGTTCATTGCCCCAATCAATAATAGAATTATATATTTTCGCATATTCTTCATGATTTATAAATAAAAAGCCACCCCGAAGGATATGGAAAATAGATTAATTTTGAAATTAGCCGATTTGGCTGTGCGATTTGATACATATACCTGATCGGTAATGGATTTTGTGTGATTATAACTAAATCCAAGTACTCCGACATTGACTTCGAGTGCAGAATAGTTATTGAGGAATACAATAATACCGGGAGCTAATCCGATATCAATCGAATAATTTCTTTCGTAGGTTCCTGTAAAATCAGTCCCTTTTCCGTTGGTTAATTTTGAATTTCCTGTTCCAAGTTCCAATTGCACCTCGTTGAATATTCCGAAGCGTTTTGAGCTTCCGAGACTAAGATAATTGCGGAATATAGCGATTGCTGAAAATGTCTGATTAATGCTATAAAAGTTCTCTAACGAATAATCTGTTTCGGAGTCTATCACTACTGTTGCATTTTCGAGTTTGGTGAGACTTCTACGATATGCGAATCTTCCTCCCACTCCAAGATCATCCTTGAAAATGTAGCAAGCCATAGGGCTTACCTTGAAGGAGTATGTATCACCGCTTATTCCTTGAACAATAAGAAATTGATAATTATTTTGGGTAGATTGGCTGTAACTTGCATTTATACCGGTAACCCATTGACCTTTAGCTATGAAAGCATTCTTTTCGAATCCCCTACTAAAAGGCTCTTGTCCATGTAGAGCCGAAGCTCCCATGGACAAGAACATAATAATTATTAGGATTAATTTTTGTAGTTTACTCATAAATAAATTCTAAATCGTCAAGCCACATTACACTACTTGTACTTCCTGCGAAATAATCACCGTAGCGACTTGCTGCCGCAACGAATATTAAATGTGTAGGAATCCTTGTGTTGCTGTTGTAGCTTAATGGAATTTCAATTCTCACCATTCCATCGGTAGCGGTTGTTTGAATTATTTCACCATAAGCTATCACATCTGCTGCATTTTTATCAAAGAATGTCTGGGTTTTCGAATTAATTGCCCATGGCTTACCTAAATCGCTTAATGCAACATAAATGTGCCCCATGTCAGTGTCACCCTTCTTTATACGACCGGACGACTCATAATCTACTGTGCCTGGTACATATTTCATGTATAGTGCTAACTTTGAAGGTCTTGACCCATTAAATGACATTCCGAAATTCATAGATGCCGACATGTCGCTCATGTCTACATTCAAAAATTCACCTGCAAACAAGTTTCCGGCAGCAAATTTACCAATAATTCCCACGCCTACAAACTGCGAAGACAATTTTATTGATTTTTCGCCACTGTTTTTTATAGAGTTATCTGATGTTGTTACATTTTTATTCATTTTTGCTGAACCATGATTTCCGGTATCCCAGAATTTAGAACCTGATGCCATTGGCATTAGGGCTCCATCGGAAGCAGTGTACCAATCTTCAAAGCTCGCATTAGGAATGATATACTTAGCTTCTGTGGTAAATTCCTTGATGTCGGTTCCGACAAAATCATCACATTTTGCTACATATTGATATGTAGTATTTGAAGTAAGTCCGGTAAGTGGCGCGGAGAATACTACACCCGAAGTGGTGGCTGCAATAGTAGTCCATTTTGTTTCCCCTTTCTTTCTGAAATTGAAAGCAGCATTAGTAGCACCCTCTTTTGCTATATTACCCCTTATCGTAGCATGTGTAGCAAAGATTGATGTTCTTTCAACTTCGTTGGTAACAACCTTAGCATCAGAAATAATAATGTTAAATGGAGTAATGCGTGTTTTACCGTTAGCATCAGTTACTTTAACATTAATAATATACTCACCAAGCGGAAGAACATTAAGCAAGTCTTTACTGAATGATATTTTAGCTGTGGATGTAGCATTGCTTTCGTTGTAAGCATATTGCCAAGTGAGTCCGAGTGCTGCAAGATTTTCGGCTCCTGCCGAGGATATTTGAGCAAAGTCGATTACATTGGCAGGTAGCCCGGCTGTTTCAAAATAGTCGCATGAAATCTCACAACCGGTAATTGCAGCAGATGCAGCTGCCCATAATGATACTTTTGCTTTAAAGTTTCCATATTCCGAATACACAGGGTTAGTAATGTCAAAACCGATTCCAAGAATTTTAGGTGCGCCGTTAATTACTACATTATCATTGACTTCGGCCTCCGTTTCATCTATTGCTACGGATATGAGAGCACCTCCAACTTCACCTACAGTAGGGTTGTATGAGAAGCGCAAAGTGTATTCTGTGCTACGTTTAGGGTTTGAAATTTTTCCTGAAAGTGTATAATCAGATCCATTTACTTGTTTCCCTGTAAGAGTCCAAGATAATTCAGTATCGGCAGGAGGCATCATGAAATATCCCTTAGCCGTACTCATGTTTTCGGCATTGAATGCCAACGACCCTTTACTATTGGAAATAGTTACTGTGTAATCAGTAAGGGCATTCCCTATTGATTCATCGATAGATACACTTGTTACTACATTTTGAATTTTACAATTCAATACAACTTGAGCCACTTGATCTTTGCTGACAGTGAAATCGGTAGATCCTTTATAAAATTTCTTATCAAACGAAGCATCGACACTGTCTCCTGTCCATGCCAAGGCTTTGTATCCACCACTCACGAGCCATAAATCAGCAGGGACTTCATTTAATCCGTGGAATTTGCGTATAAGTCCTTTTCCGCTATAAATGTATATGGTACAATTTTGAGCTACGGCATCATCAGCACCACTGCGCGAAAAGTTCACAATATCATCATTAATAACCATGCTCAAATTCACTTTACCTTCGCCTCCTATTGACGATTCATCGGAGCTGCACGATGTCACCGATATACTGAGCGTTATAACTGTAAATAGAATATATAATATCTTTTTCATTGTCTTATTGTGCTAAAAAGTTTAACGATGCAGTAGTTTTAAGTCCCTTGGCATCTATAACTGTAATTTTGAACTGGTGATTTCCTGCAAAATTAATTAGTAAGCCCATAAACTCTGAAATGTCAAATTTAAGGCTGGTTTTCCCTTCTATCTCCGCACCTGTTTTAAATCCTAAGCTTTCAAGCCCTACTTTGAGGTCACCGGGATTTACAAGATCGAATTTGTCGGCTAATCCCACTCCTGTTAATATTTCGGGTGAAAGTGATTCGGAAATAATTTCAACTTGAAGATTTTTAATTCCGTTTTTGGCAACAATATCAACATCTGCTGTCATTCCAGAGGCTATATTATTAACTCCTGAAAGGTTTAATGATGTACTTGTAATCGTAGGAGTATTTTCATCAGGTTTAGGATCTGGATCGGGGTCAGGATCAGGATCAGGGTTTGGAGTAGGATCTGGTTCTACTGTTTCCTCGTCAGCCGGAACATTATATGTAAGGTCGATTGTTTTTATTTGGGCATTGACAACCAATGAAGGTCCGTTAATTTCCCCAAATTCATCAGGAGGACCGCTTGGAGAATCTTTAAGTGTATAGGTTATTATACGGTGTTGCCCGGCTTTAATATCAACAAAAATTTTGTATCCGGTTTCTTTGCTTCCATCTACAGTGCCGCTAAAAGTAGCAACTAAAGTAGTGTTTGAAGACACAAATTCAAAATATCCCGGACGTGTTTCATTATATGCGAAATCAAGAGTTCCTTTATCTCCCACCACCACATTTACTTTTGCATCAGTGCCAAGGACTTTAAGTAATTCTTCATCATATTGAATTGTAACTTTAACGTTTTGTAGTTTGCAAGTTATCAGCCCTACATCTTGAACGGAATCTTTTACTATTGAAAATGTTTTATCTCCATAGAAATAGGGTTCTTCCCAAGCAGCAGCTTTTACCACGTGGCTTTTTACGATTGCTTTATAGTCTCCCACCGGTAGAGTGACGATTTCAGGCATTTCGCTATACTTCCATGTTCCGGCTATAGCGTTGGTGGATGTATTTAGTATTTCGACAATATAATTACTAATATCTACACTACTGCGTGCAATTATGTTTTCAGAATTGGATACTTCTATCGAAAGAGAACTGAACGATACGGATCCTTCTTCTACCTTTTCTGTGGGATTTGAATCGAATGGAACATCCTTATCGCAAGAGGCTAAAGTGATAAGTGCGAATATTCCGATTAATAATATATGTTTTATATGTTTCATAATTCGTTAATGTAGGGTATTTATTAATAAGAGAAAGATAAATTATCGACTACCAATGTAGCTCCAACAGATTCTTGACGATAGCGTTCGCAGTGGTTAGTGGTTTTGATTGCAGATGTTTCATTACTCTGATTGGTTGAGGCATGATTTGATGATGCAATCATTATGCGTAGTGATGTCGCTTTCTTATTTGTTACAGAATATGTAATCGGAATTGAGAATTGAGTGAATGATGAAACAGCTCCAAGTGTAGCACTTCCTGTTCCTATCACAGTTGTACCGTTGAGAAGAGTCACCGTCACGATTCCTTTCTCTGATCCATCGTTGGCATCGAGTGTGTATGTAAAATATCCCTTCAAAGCAGATGGGCGTGTTGAGAAAGAAACCCCTTCATTGTAAGTTTCTGCATTAGATGTTGCATTAAATGAATATGATCCTAAGAATAATTTTCCTGCAGAACGATTGGCAAATGCCGAGGGTGTCTTATGATTATAATACTGAGTAGAATTTGGCTTAGTCCCTACGTCACGACTTGGTACGGACCCGGCGAGATCCCATGCAACATTTTGTAATTGCATCGCATTAGATCCTGATTGAGATGCAGTAGTATTTCTTGTAGATGGTACTACAAACCATGTATTTTGGGGGTTGGCAGATGCGTTGCATGTTTTGCTGTTTACAGAAGCCCAACCGGTAGGTTCACTTATTTCGTAGGATACTTTGTTTTGTCTTGCATCAACATTAATTGCTGTAAGAGTATATTCGCCACCTTGATTAATAGATGGGATATTGATTGTTTGTGCTAATGTTTCAAAGTCACCGTTAGGTACTCCTACAGCCGATTCTGTAGTAAATATCACTTCATTGGAATTAGTGCCGTTAAGAACTAATTTCACGGTATATTGTGTGCCAGCCGTCAATCCTTGTATCTCTATTTGGCGATTGGTCGTATTGCGTGAAGCCGGTGTAACTTTCACATAGTCACTTGTGCTTTTTAGATATACTTCGGCGTTATTTACGTAATTTAGACATTCCGGATCATCAGGGTTTATTGTGATATATGCTTTTGTTGCCCATGTGTTTTCGGAAAGTACACTTACAGCCTTGCGTCTGTAAATAATAGTGTTTGTTTCTTTTAATCCGTTGTTGTATACTGCTTTTAGTTTTGTCGCTTGCGATGCATCATGGGCGGTAAATGTTACGGTATAAATATTGCCACTTTGTGCAATATTAGTAATGTTACATTGTCTCCAAGCTCCGTAGGCATCAATTGACATGAGTTTTACTTTATCAGCGAAGTTAGATCCGTTGTATGTAATTGCTGCAGTAAGTGAATATTGACCTATCTCTACATCTTCTGTGGGGTTAGCAATCGAAAATTGTATTGTCGGTGCTTGCACTGTGAGAGTAATTGGAGTTTCGCATACTTTAGTGAATTTATCCTTGATTTGGATCGTAAAAGTATGATTTGATTCGCCATTTACTACTCTAAGATTCTTTATTACATTAGTGAAATCCACTATGCCCATTTTATCTACATTGCCCCATAATCCTTTAACGCTTAACCCAAGATTGGATAATAGAGTCTTTTGTGCCTCGGTAGCTGCAATGAGATCTATTTCGGCAGGCCAATTTGCTGCGATAAGTGATGCCGAATTAGTGGTGAGGGTTACTGCCTTAATCCCGGCATTAGCTGTGAGCAACGCCGTTAGAGGATGTGGAGCATTATCACCTTCTAATACACTTATGGTGGTTTCGTTATCGTATCCGGTCGGTTTGATTGTTGGAGCCGGGGCGGTGAGTAGCTCATCGCTCAGGTCGATTATTATCGGTTCTGTTTCGGTAGTACTATCGAAAGTTATTACTAATTGTGCATTGCCTACTTCTCCTTGGTTTACATCGAATGTGATGTGGTAATGAGTTTGAGCAAGAGCATTATTGATAGCAGTAGGTTCGAATGTGGATGTTATACCATTAGATTTCTTTACGGTCATTTCCATCGAAATGTCTCCGGGTTTTAAGTATGCTGCGCGCGCTTCATCTTTTGCGAAGTCTATATATGCTCCCCCGGGAGAATGCAATTTAGTGGAATATTCTGTGAAATAATTTTTGAATGCTTCTGTATATTCCATGCTCACCATTGTGCTGGCAAGAGAAGCAGTAATAGCTACATCTGTAGTTTCGTCTCCATATATAGTGAATTTTGCATATCCATAATAATATGGCTTATCAAAGCCCTCTTCATCGGCGCTTCCATATATTGCTTCCATTGTGTAATCGCCTGCGGCAAATTGTTGCGACGCCGGAAAATCTGATATTGAACCCCATGTGTGATCATAAGAACCATCCCCTTTAGTCAAGTGTAAAGAAAATAAATTCACATCGGGAGACACAACTGAAATGGAATTACTCCGGTCTATCTTTGATGCAATCGACACGGAATAATTAGCTTTGACCAGGGCATTGATTTTGCCCATACCTTTGGTCAATGGATTTTCATCGGATGAACATGAAACACATAGCGTAAGAAATGCTATTGCCATGCCAAGAAATTTAAATTTCATAGAGTAATATATTCTGTAGGTTTTTATTTATATTCATAATAAGCAAAAAATGCACATAAGACAATCTGTTTTTTCTGTCCTGGATAATTCATAGTTTGTGCAAAGGTAATATTATAAT